>NZ_JAJCNG010000050.1:0-3956 GCF_020561005.1 Mediterraneibacter sp. 210702-DFI.3.120
GGGAAAATTCATTCTGCAAGGCAATGTCAAAGCTGTATGCAAGCTGGGCGTTCTTACCACGCTCGGCTTTTTCCACGGCGTTCCACAAGGTCTGACGGTCTGCAAATTCCGGGGGAGCATGGGACGGCAAGAGAATGTCAGAGCAGATCACGCCGCCCTTGCGGGTGTAGTCGCTGTATTCGCCGTAATACTCGCTATACAATCGCTCCCCGGCTCGGTAGGCAGCAGAAGCGATAGCGGACTGTCCTGCGCTTCGCTTAGTCTGCGTGACACTCAGATGAAATAGTGCCATCGGCTTTCAACTCCTTTCCTCCGTTCGCTTTGTTGATGTGGGTAATCGCCATGTGACGGACGGCTCGCTGGACTTCGGACAGAGAAAAGATGTGTTCCATCAGCTCTGTCATTTCGGTGCGTGTCAAGTCCTTAACCTCCGGGGCAACGCTTTCCACCATGCCGCCCAGATTGCAAAGGCGGTGGGTGCGTTTCTTGCGTTCGCCTTTCTCATAGTGTTTCTTCCTCTGTTCCAGCCTTTGGAGCTTGTGCTGTTCCTGAAGAAGCTGAGCTTCAGCTTGTTCTTTTTCGGCTCTAAGCTGGTCGAGGGTTTTCGTTTTTGCCATGTTTCATGACCTTCTTTTTTGAAAATGGGTATAAAAAAAGACCGCTGATTTTTTCACACGGTCATGTGTATCAACGGTCTGTTTTTTAGTATTCAGTTGCAATGATTATCTCACTTTAGTTTACGATACCAGCTATATAATCATAATCAATTTTTTCTGAAACCACCTTGTAAAAGAAAGGGTCTTTCCGAATAGTATCATCGGAATTGATGATAAAGTTATTCCAATCATCGGCTTCATTACCATCGGATAAATAAATGGTCATCTTAAAGCTATATCCAGAATAACCAACAGACGGCTTCGACCTTTTTAACTTGATTTCATTTAGATTTTCAATAATATGTTCGATTTGTGTCTCATCTGTGATGTGAGTTGCATTTCCAGTATTTCCATTGAATACGACAATTTCTATAACTTCATCATGTTCCAAATCCATCAAGTTAATAGGAACATTGTACCAGATACCAATCCCTACTGCGAGAACCGCTACAATAGTTAGTAACATTACCAATTTCCGTTTCATAATTATGCTTCTCCTTTTAGTTGGATTTTCAAAATCAAACTTGCTGGCGGCGAACAGCATTTCATGCTGTTTGCGGACGGCAAGTCCACAGGGGATAGCCGCATAAGCGGCGCAAGGGGGTGTAGCCACCTTGTCGAAACGAAGTGACGGAAACATTCGAGGTCAGGCAGTTTTCTTCTGCTGACAGAGAATGAAGCTCCGCAGGACGCACTACTCTCGACAGAGAGTATAGAAGTGCGCCCTTAGAGTTCTAAGGGTATTTTTAGATAATTGGGAATGTTTCTTTGTCAAACTGCGTAACATTGAACACGATACGCCACTCGACATCATCACCAACCGGTTCAAAGTGCAGAGCAGAACAAGCAGCATGAAGTTTTTCTTGTGAATTTGTTCCATATATAACTGCTGTCGGACCATCTGCACCACCAATAACACCAACAACAAAACAGGAACTACTGCCAACTGGACGGAACGAATGATCGTCTGGTGTAACTTCTATCGGTCTATCGCCTTCATCACAGTCAAAAACCGAAATGTTCTCCATCGGTTCAGGGGTAAGTGTATAACTCATGGCAATATAATGTGTCGGATAAATCCAGCGATCAGAACCAAAACTATTTTGAGGAACTGTCTGCTGTTCTATTTCCTGCACGGTCAGTGTATGGGTTATTCCGCTAACAGGATGGGAAAACATAAATGAATCTCCGGGTGCGTGAACTTTGAAATGTGAGCCTGGAACTTGTCCTGGTTGCTGCTCCATTGTAAGAAAAAGTTTATTGATTTCAGGGTGATGCTTGGTTCCCCAAGGAAATACGTCTCTGCATATGACCCAGCCATAAGTACTATCCAGCCCATAATGGTCGATTGCCCATTTTGCTTCCAACTCATTGATAACGCCATCTGGCAGACAAGGATTAAAGCTCACAGCGCAGCCATGGGTTGTCTGTAATATTTTCTCGTTTAACTTCAAGCAAGGTTTGAAGTTAAAACAAAGTGGGTTTTCCCATTCCATCTGCATCTGTTGCTCACGGGTAAAATTTTCACATGAGTCATTTTCCCAGTCCAGATTCCATTTTTTCATGAAGTCACGGATGCTTTCTGAATCAACTCGCATACAAAAATCAACGACAAGTCCTTTGCTACATGAATAAGCTGCCGGAATTACCCAATGATATCCAGCCCAATCGAATTGTTTATCCAGCTTGATCTCTTTTCCGGCACGGTCTTTACCTCGATGTCCCCAGAAATCTCCATCAAAGTAGACCTTCCATTCAGGGGCAACCAATTCTGCCTCTGAAGTCATATCATTATCGTAATAATCTTCTGTGTATTTAATCTGACTGTAATCAAAGGAAGATTGCAGGTTTTTGATATATGTCCACGGTTGTTCCATAGGCAACAAATTCATCTTCTCTGAAATTTCCGATAAAGTTTGCTGTTGTTCCTGGGTTGTAGGGTTTTCATTGAGAAAGGCTTCAAACTGTGCTTCGTTCCACATCCACGCTTGTTCCACTGCCGCCACATCACCACAAGCCAGTATAAGCCGCAGAAAGTCGGTAAAATTTTCAGCTACTGGATGAACATAATCAGGAGAAGTATTCATGGGGCTGACAGAGAAAACCATCTCTCCAAATCCACGAATGAAACAGAAGTGGATACCATCTATCCCTGCCCATCCAAAAACCGATGCCCCTTTTGGGGTACAAAAATAATTTGTATTATCCTCACGGAGTTCAACTCCCACAGGACTTAAATCGACACCCCGCTGTAAAAATTTTTTCAAAATTCTATTCATTAAGCATCCCCCCATAAAATTAGTGCTATCACGCTCTTTATTGTAGTAAATTTTATCACAAGAGTGTGAATAAATCTACTGGCGAATGCTGAAACCGCCCGAACAGTTTCTTTCTGCTCAGGCGGCTTTCTTCATCTATTTTTCTTTCTTCTGCTGCACTTGTTCATGGGCTTCCTGCTGAACATCAGCCCAGCGGAAAAGCCATACTTGAAGTGACTTTCACTTTCTTCACATTGGGCGATTGCTGTCTGCGCCCGGAGTTCCTGCACCAGCTCATAGTCCTCTTTGCTGAGCCGCTGGGACAACTGCTCCATGAGCTTTTCACAGGCTATGACTGCCTTTCGGTATTCCGGTGATGTAGGTACAACTGTCTCGCAGGGATAAAACTCCCCATTATACATGGCTTCCAAAATCATAGCTTTACCTCTCTCAACAGTAGATTAGTTCCGTCTTGATGATTTCCTCTGCCCGGCAGCGGATGGAGTTCATTGACTGCACCCATAACATCTGATTTTCCGCTTTCATGGCTTCGGTCACGCCCTCGGCTTTCATCATCTGCCGGATAATCAAGTCCAGCCTGTCTGCCGCCTGCTCGTTCAGATCGGCAACGACGGTGTGGAGCCTGCCGGACAAAATTAGCTCGTTGTAAAGCATGGGACGGTGCAATTTCAGATAGGACTGGTGCAATCGTCCCCAATGCCCAATAGGTCGGCGTTCCTCCGGCAGCTTCAAGTCCGGCACATAGTAGTCGCCCACCAACACATAGTCCATACCGTTCTCATGGATTCTCGGTTTCAACTCTTTCATAAAATCACGCTCCCTTTCTCGGTCCCAGCTGCGGCAAACTGCTCACCGGGATAAATACCCCTCTGGCAATATCCTCGGTGCGGATTGCCTGTTTTCTGGCTTCAATCTCCGCTTTTTTCTTGGCTTTCGTGCGCTCCTCATACTCTTTCTGTTTACCATTGGCTTTCCGCTTCAAGTAGTTCTGGTGGAGCCTGTCCTTGCGTTCCTCACGCTT
>NZ_JAJCNG010000051.1:0-3120 GCF_020561005.1 Mediterraneibacter sp. 210702-DFI.3.120
TTATGTACCTTGAAAACTGCATATAGTAAAAATCAATAGATTTAGATAAATATCTAATCAAGACATCCGAGGTAATGTTAACAACATTAACTTACAGTCTGAAGAAAACAGACTTAAAATAAATTGACTATCACCAACGCATACAACGCTATGTATGTGTGGACATTATCCCATTCCCGTGGGATGAGGTCGAGTTGGTTATGCTGATAAGAGCGTATGGTGGATGCCTTGGCACTAAGAGCCGATGAAAGACGTGATAAGCTGCGAAAAGCTTCGGGGAGGAGCAAATATCCTTTGATCCGGAGATTTCTGAATGGGGAAACCTACTTGAGCAAACCTCAAGTATCCTTAAGCCAATACATAACTTAAGGAAGGGAACCCGGTGAACTGAAACATCTAAGTAGCCGGAGGAAGAGAAAACAACATGTGATTCTGTGAGTAGCGGCGAGCGAAAACGGAAGAGCCCAAACCAGCGTGCGTGCATGCTGGGGTTCGGACCGCGGAATTGATTCAACGAGTTTAGCAGAACGGTTTTGGGAAAGCCGGCCAGAGAGGGTGAAAGCCCCGTAAGCGAAAGACGAGTTGACATGGCGGGATCCAGAGTACCACGAGACACGTGGAACCTTGTGGGAAGATGCGGGGACCACCCCGTAAGGCTAAATACTACTTAGTGACCGATAGCGCATAGTACTGTGAAGGAAAGGTGAAAAGGACCCCGGGAGGGGAGTGAAAAAGAACCTGAAACCATATGTTTACAAGCTGTGGAAGAGCTTTATATGCTCAACCGCGTACTTTTTGTAGAACGGTCCGGCGAGTTACGCTGGCTGGCGAGGTTAAGGACTAAAGGTCCGGAGCCGAAGGGAAACCAAGTCTGAATAGGGCGCATAGTCAGTCGGAGTAGACCCGAAACCGGGTGATCTATCCATGTCCAGGTTGAAGTTGCCGTAAAAGGCAATGGAGGACCGAACCCACATCCGTTGAAAAGGGTGGGGATGAGGTGTGGATAGGGGAGAAATTCCAATCGAACCCGGAGATAGCTGGTTCTCCTCGAAATAGCTTTAGGGCTAGCCTCATACGAGTCTTGCGGAGGTAGAGCACTGAATTCCTAAGGGGGCGTCAAAGCTTACTAAGGGATATCAAACTCCGAATGCCGTGTAGATGATGTATGGGAGTCAGACGATCCGAGATAAGTTGGGTGGTCAAAAGGGAAAGAGCCCAGACCAACAGCTAAGGCCCCAAAATGTGTGTTAAGTGGAAAAGGATGTGGGATTTCGAAGACAACTAGGATGTTGGCTCAGAAGCAGCCATTCATTCAAAGAGTGCGTAATAGCTCACTAGTCGAGAGGTCCTGCGCCGAAAATGTCCGGGGCTAAAACACACTGCCGAAGCTTTGGAATTGAGAATTCAATTGGTAGAGGAGCATTCTTAAAGGGACGAAGCAGTACCGGAAGGAGCTGTGGACTTTTAAGAAGAGAGAATGCCGGAATGAGTAGCGAGAGGAAGGTGGGAATCCTTCCGGCCGAATATCTAAGGTTTCCAGAGTAAAGCTGATCTGCTCTGGGTAAGTCGGGGCCTAAGGCGAGGTCGAAAGACGTAGTCGATGGATAACAGGTTGAAATTCCTGTACTATCCTGTAACAGAACTGTGGGGACACAGGCAGAGAGCGTGAGCCGGGAATGGAAAGACCGGTACAAGCGAGGTAGGAGAAGAGTTGGCAAATCCGCTCTTTAATCTGAAGACGTGATGTGGACTGAAAATAAGTAGGGAAGCACGTGAGCTGACTGTCAAGAAAAGCCGCTATTGTTTGCAGGATACCCGTACCGTAAACCGACACAGGTGGATGAGGAGAGAATCCTAAGGCCGACGGGAGAAGCATTGTTAAGGAACTCGGCAAAATGACTCCGTAACTTCGGGAGAAGGAGTGCCAGTAAGATGGCCGCAGAGAATTGGCCCAAGCAACTGTTTAGCAAAAACACAGGTCTATGCAAAACCGAAAGGTGAGGTATATGGGCTGACGCCTGCCCGGTGCTGGAAGGTTAAGGGGAGAGGTTAGCGCAAGCGAAGCTTTGAACTTAAGCCCCAGTAAACGGCGGCCGTAACTATAACGGTCCTAAGGTAGCGAAATTCCTTGTCGGGTAAGTTCCGACCCGCACGAAAGGCGTAATGATTTGGGCACTGTCTCAACAATGCACCCGGTGAAATTGAAATACCAGTGAAGATGCTGGTTACCTGCGCCAGGACGGAAAGACCCCATGGAGCTTTACTCCAGCTTGATACTGGGATTCGGTATTGCATGTACAGGATAGGTGGGAGGCTAGGAAATGGTAACGCCAGTTGCCATGGAGCCAATGTTGGGATACCACCCTTGCAGTACTGGGTTTCTAACCAGCAGCCGTGATCCGGCTGGGGGACAATGTCAGGTGGGGAGTTTGACTGGGGCGGTCGCCTCCGAAAGGGTATCGGAGGCGCTCAAAGGTTCCCTCAGAATGGTTGGAAACCATTCGAAGAGTGCAAAGGCAGAAGGGAGCTTGACTGCGACACCGACGGGTGGAGCAGGTACGAAAGTAGGACTTAGTGATCCGGTGGTATAAAGTGGGATTGCCATCGCTCAACGGATAAAAGCTACCCTGGGGATAACAGGCTTATCACTCCCAAGAGTTCACATCGACGGAGTGGTTTGGCACCTCGATGTCGGCTCATCGCATCCTGGGGCTGAAGTAGGTCCCAAGGGTTGGGCTGTTCGCCCATTAAAGCGGTACGCGAGCTGGGTTCAGAACGTCGTGAGACAGTTCGGTCCCTATCCGGCGTGGGCGTAAGATATTTGAGAGGAGCTGTCCTTAGTACGAGAGGACCGGGATGGACTGGCCGCTGGTGTATCTGTTGTCTTACCAAAGGCATAGCAGAGTAGCCAAGCCGGGAAGGGATAAACGCTGAAGGCATCTAAGCGTGAAGCCCCCCTCAAGATGAGATATCTCATAACGTCAAGTTAGTAAGACCCCTTGAAGACGACGAGGTAGATAGGGCAGAGGTGGAAGTGTGGTAACACATGGAGCTGACTGTTACTAATAGGTCGAGGGCATAACCAAAGCAGTGATAGGTTTGGATGATGATGTTGGTTTT
>NZ_JAJCNG010000052.1:0-3049 GCF_020561005.1 Mediterraneibacter sp. 210702-DFI.3.120
TATAAACCATATAACGAATTTCAGAAAGACTTCCCTGAAATAGAAGAATCTGGAGTAAAAATTTACACAGATAAAGATGGATTCCAGTATAGTGTGTCTGTCCCTGATTATTTGCTTTGGAATGGAAATCTTGCGATAGCTGAGTCAGATGTTCGATATGCACTAATTATTTGGATAAAACCATTTCACCAAGGAATAAGTCAAGGCGTGCTATTTAATGACTATAAGGATTTGAATACTCAAATTATGTTGTCAAGTAGCAAAAAAGCTGAAGATCAAGAAGATCAATGGATTGTTGATGAAAATAGCACAATATTGACTACGATATTTGAAAAAGCAAATAAAGTATGGAATCTGGGGTTGAAATAAATGAAAGCAATTAAAAACTTATGTTTGTTTTGTTTCCTGATTTTTGGAATACTTATGCAATCTGAAATATTTCAAGATCAGCTTTGGAACTTTTCTACAGCATATTTTACGTCATCACGCTATGAAGTTGCTAGTGAAGATATGTCGCAGTTTCTGAAAGATGTATCAGAAACTGCAACGGAGAATGATGTACATATTTTTTCTCAGCACAATGAAATCAATAATAAATACCTTTCAACACTTCATATTTATGGCGATGATAAAGTAATCAGACAAACATTAAAAAATACTGCAAACATAGAAGAATCAGAATATACCGCTTTAGTTTCCGGAGTTACGAAAGTAAAATTTCATAATCTCTCAGAATTGCAAAGTACCTCTGTGGGTTATGAAAACTTTATCTCATACATAGGAAATGAGGACAATATTATCTCTGCATATCAGAAATTATCAGAAAAATATAGCTTAACTTATCCAGAATATTGGAATTCTACGGAAAAGGACATGATTTTTATTATATGGGGTATGATTATTGCATTGATGATTGTTCTAAATGTAATTGAAGTGGTTAGGCGAAAAAAAGAGGTTGTTGTACGAGTTTCCTTAGGAGAAAGTGCTGGTTTCATAGCATTTAAGGCTGCTTTATTCGATGTAACTTTTGACATTGCATTATTTATTGTTGCAAAAATATTGCTGTCAAATTATATATCGGGAGCATATGAGAATAGACTCGTCACAATTTTATATTCCATTGGAATTATTCTTTCCACTATTCCATATTGTTCTTTTTGCTTTTTTGATATTAGAAAGGCATTTGCAAATGCAACACACAAAAGAGGAGTGGATTTTTTAAGTTATTCGTTAAAATTTATAGCAGGGGTAGCCGCTGTTTTTACAATTACCACTAATATTAGTAGTATTCATAATAACCTATTTACAAATGAACATTTGTTAGAAGAATATTATGATGCAAATTATTTTACCGTAAAGACTACTGATTTTAATGCTGAAAAAGAAGAAGCTTTTTGGAATAAACTATACAAGAATGAATATAACACATTAAAGCCTGTAATATGCTTGAATATTTTAAATGATAAAAATGATGTGATATATGTAAATAATCATGCAAAAGATATGTTACAAGGTTTTACGAAGCAGATAAATGCAGTAGAGAATGAATCTTCTGATTTGATTATTTTCATTCCAAAGAATAGATATTTTGCTAAAAACAAGCAATTAGCCTATGACTCCTTGAGCCATGTTTTAAATCATGATAATTTACAACAATTAAATATTCAGTACATAGAGTATAGCGAAACAGAATACTTTTCCTATTTAGATACAAGTAGAATAAATGGTATCGAAAAAAGCAAAAATCCGATAATTATTTATCAGGCAAACAAAGATTTAGCAGTCAATGGTGGGTATCTTGAAAGCTATAAAGCAGGAGCAGTTTTATTTCAATGTGATGAAAAACAGCTAAGAAATATCAGCAAAAAGTATGAAGATATGCTTGGAAATTATCAGCTAGTAATTACAAACGTACATGAACAGTATTTATATAATCACACATTTTTAATAAAACTCGTGGGATTTTTAAGTTCTCTTTGTACGATTGTATTGCTTTTAAATATTACGATTATTGTTACCGTAAGTAGACTAGAGTTTCGAGAAAATGCAATGAAAATTTCCTTAATGAAAATCTTTGGATATAGTTTATTTGAACGGCACAAAACACTTCTTAAAATGATTGTAGTGGAAAATTTTGTGATATTAGTAGGTATGCTTATCTATTCTTTATTATCGGTACAAACTGAAGTAGGAATTAGCATTCTTGTTAGTTCATTTATGGCACTAATAGAATTTACAATTATTTTCTTTAATATCACAATTGTTGAAAAAACAAACATACCGAAATCATTAAAAGGAGGTTGCTTATGATAACAATTGAAAATCTATGCAAAGCATATAATGATAAAATTTTGTTCAAAAATTTTCATTTGAAAATTCCAGATAGCAGTTTTTTGGTAATTAGTGGCGAAAGTGGATGCGGAAAAAGTACTTTACTTAATATGATTGGAGGTATTGAAAATCCTGACAAAGGTTCTATTATTGTGAATGGTTTTGATGTGGCAAAAAAAGGAAAAAAGCAGAAATATTTCAAAGAAGTTGTTGGATTTTTATTTCAAAATTTTGCCCTTTTGGAAAACAAAACAGTAAAAGAAAATCTAGAAATAATAAAAAAATCAGGTAGAACGGATATTTCAATAAATGAAGCTCTTGAAAAAGTTGGCTTACAGAAAGTAATTAACAAAAAAGTCTATCAATTATCTGGTGGCGAACAGCAGAGAGTTGCGTTAGCTCGTTTAATGCTAAAGAAATGTTCAATTGTATTAGCAGACGAACCGACTGGTTCCTTAGACAAAAAAAATAGTGAGATTGTTATGAATATATTACATGAGTTAAGTGAACAGGGAAAAACAGTTATTGTTGTAACTCATAGTGAAGAAATTGTAGCACAAGAAAAGCATGTTCTATATTTATAATACCCATAATAGAAGAATATGTTCTTTCAGGAGACACCTCCTCTAAGAACATATTCTTTTGGTTAAAATTGATTATAAAGATACTTTTATTTCAGTATATTCGCTATATTGATGGGATATATATTTGCATATTA
>NZ_JAJCNG010000053.1:0-2806 GCF_020561005.1 Mediterraneibacter sp. 210702-DFI.3.120
TCAGAGATTACAATATAGGAATGTTAACCGCAGAAAGACGAGGAATTGAAGCTGGTCGTAAGATTGGAATAACAGAAGGACGAACAGAGGGCAGAGCAGAAGGAGAAAGCAGAATTAATCGGTTAAATGTTGAATTGTCAAAGCGTGGGCGTACAGAAGATATATTGAAAGCGGCAGTTGATAAGGAATATCAGGAAAAGCTGTTGAAAGAGTTTGAGTTATAATCTAATTTATGGGATATAAGGGATATCTTGGAAGCGTGGAATTTTCTGAAGAAGATGAAATGTTTTTTGGCAAGGGACTTGGAATTCGTTCTTTGATCTCCTATGAAGGGGATAATGTAAAAGCCCTGATCTTTGCTATTCATGACGTTGTGGATGAATATTTGAGATTGTGTGAAGATTGGAGAACTTTAGATTATGAAATCAGTGAAATAAGTCGAAAAAGTAAAAGAACATATTGGAAAGGATTAAACACTAATGGAAAATAAAGAGATGAGCCAAGAAAAGATAGAATCCCCAGATGAAAAACTAATTCAACATAGTGAGTCAAAGAAAGCAATGAACGGATTTCAGGGCAGTATTGTATGTGCTATTATTTTGGGGCTTATTGCTATTATCTTACACAGATTATTAGAAGGAGTAATAGTACAAATTTCTTTTTGGATATTAATTTTACTAGCAATTTTTTGTCTTTTGGTTGCAACGAGTTGTTTTTTTGATTGGAAAACAGCGAAAAAAATAGAAAAATTAGAAGAAGAGACCCAAAAAGAAGAAAAAGAATTTGCAGAGATTGATTTCAATAAGCGAGCATTACGAGCCGAAAAAATGTTTAAAATGAATCAAAAAGAACTGATGAGATATTACGATATGAATTTAGCTCAAACCAAATTTCTTTCAGGCTTAGGAATTATGATGATTATATTTGGAATAGTGATTGTAGTAGTCAGTCTGGTTATGTATGTGTATACAGATGCAGATAAAACATTGCTAACAGTTGGGAATATAAGTGGAATACTAATTAATTTTGTTGGAGCTGTTTTTATTAGAATGTATACACATAATGTAGAGGCAGCAGTTAAATTTCATGCAAAATTTGCAGAAAGTAATAATTTACTGCTTGCTAATTCAATAGCTAATAAAATAGAAGATGAGAAATTAAGAGAAGAGACATTATCAGAAATTGCAAAGGATATTATTGTATATAATAACACGATATCAGATTGAAAATGAGGTGGAGAAATGACAAAAGATGAATTTAATTTAAAGTATTGGATGTTCTATATGCAGCTTGAGAATGATTTTAGTAAAACTTTCAATTATGTTGAATTTACAGATGACAATTTAAGTACATATTCAAAGGAATATGCGAAACAATTAATATCTATAGGTTCAGAACTTGATATAGTTTTTAAAGCACTTTGTAATGAAGTTGATCCAACAAAAGCAAGATCATGTATAACAGATTATGCTAATATTCTCTGCGGATATGATAATCTGACAGATGCAACAGTACAGTTCAGTTATAACAAAGAAAGTTATAAGCCATTTGATGGATGGACACCTAATAGTAAGCCATCCTGGTGGGGGGATTATAATAAAGTAAAACATAATAGAGCTGAGAACGATAATATAAAACTTGCAAATTTAAAAAATGTGTTTAATGCGTTGGCGGCATTATTTATTTTAAACAGATATTTATGCAAGATTGTATGCAGCAATAAGATCATGAAAGAGCCTGAAATAAAATCGAATCTGTTTACTATGGTTGGATGGGATATATGTATTTTAGAGGGAAATGGATTTGTGAGGAGGTTATCAACCAACGGAAATATGAGCGTATTGGTTGAAAGTTGAAAAAGTTATTACTTTACATTGGCTTACCGGTGGTCTGAGCCTATAAAGCAAAAATGAACAATGTATAAAAGGTACGATAAGATGTGTTTGGACAAAGCATTGTAAGTACAGTAAAGAAGTAGAAGAAGTGCTGGAATAATCTTTAGATATTCCGGCACTTCTTCTACTTGCGGATTGACGCGGAAGGTACGTTACTGGTTGTACGTAGTGAGAGCAACAACACAACATCTGCGAATACCAAAGCATTAAAAAATTCAGCTTGCAATAATAGAATTCCCATGTTAATCTAATACCACGCAGTCATCATTCTGATGAATTGCAAAAAGATCTATGAACCAAATCGGTAATTATTCAATAAGTTCAGATTTTCGAGCAGATAATCCGATGACAAAACCAAAAAGATGAATATTGTTTGAAGATTATGTGATGGAGTAAGTTTCTTAAATATCTGATTTTAAGGGATAGTTACTTCCATAGAAAACTATCTTGTGTTAAGATAAATATAACTTTAGAATCCTCTACTTCAGGCAATCATTCATTGCACAGAAGAGAGGAAAATTCTATGAAAGAAAACAAGAAAAGTGTATCAACCAGGCGAGCATCATCACATTGTAAAGCATCGAAAGAGAAGCAGGAAGACTTTATCATGCTTCCAACGGTAGATTTCTGTTTCAAGGAATTGATGCAGAATGACAATATCCGTAAGAATATTATTGCAGCGTTATTAAATGTTCCGCCCAGTGAGGTAGAGAACACAGAACTCATGCCAACCATTCTCAGGAAGGAATCGAAAGATGATAAGTATGGGATTTTAGACGTTCGGGTGAAACTGAAAGATGGAGAACAGATCGATTTTGAGATGCAGGTAGAAGCATTTGATTGTTGGGCAAACCGTTCTGTTTATTATCTGAGTAAGATGTATGCAGGTGAGATCAAAGAAGGTGAGGGAT
>NZ_JAJCNG010000054.1:0-2717 GCF_020561005.1 Mediterraneibacter sp. 210702-DFI.3.120
CCTTCTACCCACTCATAATGAAATGGTTTTTCTACCTTTCTCTCTATCTGATGTAAAAACTCTTTTTCAGCTCCTACCTGACCACTGACCTCCAAAAACTCATCAAGTACCTGCTGTCTTCTTTCATAGAAGCCTGTTAACTTATCCGGATCAACATAGCTTATCATCGTTTTATAATTACTGGTATCTCGAAGCTCCGGATACAATGTTCCGAGCCAACTATTAACTATCTGCCAGTCTGTCTTTTCCAGTTCTTCCTCCATACCGTCAGCTTCCATTTGCTGATAATCACTTACTATTTGCTGCAAGGTTTCATCCGTCAATTCTCCACCAAATGAAAGTGCATATTCCTGACTATCCTTTATTACTGTATATCCATCAAAATTATTGCCAAAAGCACTTGTATAGTCACCTGAACTGCCAAAACAGAACCATTGAAACGAAAGTATGCTTCCAAAAATTACATAATAAACAAAACACAACAACACACATATTTTAACAATTTTCTTTCGCCATAACTTTTTATGCTCTAACCAAAATAATTCCATTCTATTTCACTCCTTCCTCTGTGGGAAAATAAAATAAATAAAGATCTTCCAATGTAGCTTCACAAGGCACCGCTCGCTCACTAGGCATATTGTCTGAAATAATACGCAATATAATTTCTTTTCCTTCGTGCCGTAAATTAGCAACCGTTGTTTTTGTCTGCCATTGTCTAGCTTCTTGTGGAGAAACAGAAAGTTCCCAAACCTTACCATTTGCCTTGTGAATCAACTCTGGAACCGTACCCTGCAATACAACTTTTCCTTTTTTCATCAATAGCACTTCATCTGCTATTGCTTCTATATCCGATACAATATGTGTGGAAAGAATTACAATTTTATCGCCTGCATACTCTGAGAGCAGATTACGAAAACGGACACGCTCTTTCGGATCAAGTCCTGCAGTCGGCTCATCCAAAATCAAGATTTTCGGATTATTAAGTAACGCCTGTGCAATTCCTACTCTTTGTTTCATACCACCAGAAAAAGTTTTTACTTTTTTGTTTGCCACATGGCTTAAATCAACTACCTCCAACAATTCAGTCACACGTTTTTTTGCAACATTCTTCGGTATTCCTTTCAGTGCTGCAATATACATTAAAAACTCCACCGCAGTATAATTTGGATAATATCCAAAATCCTGTGGTAAATAACCCAACACATTCCGGTAATCTGCCCCCATCGAAGTTACTTCTTTTCCATCCAGCAATACCTCCCCTGAGGTTGACTCCAAAACAGCACATAGCATACGCATCAATGTTGTTTTACCTGCACCGTTAGCCCCCAAAAGACCATATACTCCCGGCTTTAAGGTTGCACTAACACAATCTACCGCTATTTTCCTTCCATACTGTTTTGTTAAACGATCAAGCGACAATTCCATACATTTTTCCTTCCTTTCTCATCTCTGCAATATAATGAATTTCATTTATAAAGAACATAGCAAAAATCAAAAATGTAACAATCCACACCCCCACTGCTGATGTTTCATATAACCATGGCAATATTCTTGCTGACATCCCCCAACAAATGCAGGAACCCAGCATTACAATCGCACATGTCTGTAAACTCTGTTTCTTTTGCAAACGGATCAAACGTAGCAACGCAACCATACACACTAAGTACGGAACCAGGCAGTATAGGACTATCTGTCCAATCTCTTTATAAGAATTTTGCAAATAAACTTCCATGCACAAAAGAATTGTTATACACACCAAATTAGCCGCCCCAGCCAGAACCAGCTTTGCTAACGTGATTTGGGCACCAGAAGCTCTTGTTACCGCTTCAATCTCGCTCATTCCATAATACTGGCTTTTAAAAATTGCTGGTATGATAGCCAATACAAACAGCGGCATAAAAATTGGTATATTCTTTGGCACGTCTGCAATGCTAGCAATTGTTAAACAAACTATAAATAACGTTACTGCCTGCAAACCAAATATTGGAATACCTTCAAAACGAAATACATCTGAAAGATAGTGAAAGAAACCTGTCCTCGGTTCTGCCCTAGTCACTTCCTGTTCTCGCACAATTTCAGTGCAAAGCTTAATCGTTTCCTCTAATCTTTTAGGCTGTACTTCCTCTCCTAAAGATTGCTGTAAATAGCCCTTCAAATTTTTATCTTTCATTTTCCTGCTCCTTTCTCATAATTTTTAAAGCATTACGAACCCTGCTTTGTGCTGTTCGCATATTGCATCCCATCACTTTTGCAATCTCTCCAAAACTAAGTTGTTCTCCAAAGCGTAGAATGACTGCTTCCCTTTGTTCTGATGATAAAAAATTCAAAAAATAGCTTATCTCTGCCCTATCCTCTAGCCGAACTATGTCGTTATACTCATGCACTATATTTTCTTCATCTTCTAATGGATAAAACTCAACCTTCCTACTTTCATCAATACATAAATGATTTGCAATCGTGTATAGATAAGCCTTAAATTTCTTTTTCCCTTTATATCCGGATAAATTCTTAAACAACTTCAAAAATGTTTCCTGAGTCAGGTCTTCTGCTTTTTCCAGATTAGAGCAATGCCACCTACAGTAACGCAAAATAGATGTATAATAGCGTTTTATCAATTCTTCTGCTGCATTTTCATTTCCAAGTAGAATCTGTTCCACTAATTCGTCATCACTCAACACGCATCAGACTCCTTTCCATTGAATATCTGTATATATATA
>NZ_JAJCNG010000055.1:0-2454 GCF_020561005.1 Mediterraneibacter sp. 210702-DFI.3.120
ATACCCCCATATAGGACTTTTATATTTCATTGTCCTATATGAGGGTAGCATATCACAATTGTCGGTTCTTTTTTCTGTATAGATTTCCTGTTTTTGCAGTTCTCGGGCAACAATATCCTCTCTCTTCGTTGACTTGAACACTCTCACCATGCTTTAACAATGGAATATAATTCCCTTTCTGCTTTAAAATCAAAGAATCCTTTCGATTCTGCATATTTTATGTCTAAAAGAAAAGTATCTGTTGAGGATAAGACATATGCTGTAAATCTATATCTGGATGGAAAAGAAAGCCAACGGCGAATTGCCGATATGTTTGATGTAAGTCTTGCATCTGTCCAACAATGGATTCGAAACTATGAATCTATGGGAGTAAATGCATTCACATTGAAAGGAAATAAAAAATATTCCAAAGAATTGAAACAACAAGCAGTCTTAGATTATTTAGCAGGCCATGGTTCTCAAAATGATATTTGCAAAAAATGCGGGATCCGTTCAAAAGGTAAGTTACAAACTTGGATAAAGAAGTATAATGGTCATGTAGAATTAAAATCTTCTGGAACAGGAGGAAGCATTGTCATGACCAAAGGAAGAAAAACCACTTTTGAAGAACGGGTTGAAATAGTACAGTATTGTATCGCACATGATCGTAATTATGCCCAAACAGCAGAACAATACCAGGTGTCCTATCAACAGGCTCGCAATTATATAGTCAAATATGAAGCTGGTGGAGTGGAAGCTTTAAGAGATAACCGTGGCAAACGAAAACGTCCCGATGAAATGAGTGAATTAGAAAAGCTGCGTGCTGAAGTTAAAATTTTAAAAGCAGAGAAAGAACGTGCTGAAATGGAGGCATCTTTTTTAAAAAAACTCGAAGAAATAGAGAGGAGGCGGGGCTAAGCCTGGTCCGTCATGAACATATATATCAGGCAATCAAAGAAGAACATGAAGATCATAATTATTCAGTTGCTGCACTTTGTAAACTTGGTAATGTTTCTAGAGCAGCTTATTATAAATGGCTACACAGAGAAATTCCTAAAAGTGAGCAAAAGAATAGGCTTATTGCTGACGAGATAGAAAAGATTCATACAGACTCACCGGATAAAGGCTATCGAAGAATCAGAGATGATTTGGAACGATATCATGGTATTGATGTAAACGATAAACGTGTACTACGCATTTGCCGTAAACTTAATATAAAATCAACTGTCAAGTATTCTAACAACGGAGGCACAAGACAGGCTGCAAACCCTCAGTATATAGCGGAAAACATACTTAATCGGGAGTTCACTGCCAAAGCACCAAATGAAAAATGGCTCACTGATGTGACAGAATTCCATTATTATATTGGATTGGAAAAGCATAAAGTTTATCTAAGTGCAATACTGGATCTATATGATAGACGGATTGTTTCGTATGTTATTCGTGATAAGAACAACAATGCTTTGGTGTTTGATACGATAGACAATGCTTTACTTAGAAATCCTGGTGCGCAGCCACTGTTTCACAGTGACAGGGGGTTCCAATATACGAACAGGACATTTCATACAAAACTTGTAAATGCTGGAATAATACAAAGCATGTCGCGAGTTGCTAAATGTATCGACAATGGACCAATGGAAGGGTTTTGGGGAATTCTGAAGAGAGAGCGATACTATGGAAAACGATTCACTGATAGAAGTACTCTCGTAAAAATGATCGAAGATTATATAGATTACTACAACAACAAACGTTTGCAAAGGAATCTTGGAATTTTAACACCAATGGAAAAACATGAAATTTACTTGCAAGCTGCATAAAAACTGCCAGCAGATAAATTTCTGCTGGTAGGAAAAATTTATATTTTTTCAATTGTCTACTTGACGGGGAGCAGTTCAATAGCCGCTTCAACTATAGACAGAACTATTTCTATAACTTAATTTTTCCAAAACATAAACCTTAAAAAAAGCAGTATTATTAAAAAAGTAAAAACAAATTTTTCTGTTTTACAGTATGTTTGCATAGAAAAGTATTTCTTTCTACAGAAAGAGTAAATCATGGTACAAGCAAGTGAAATAGAAAAAAATATTTTAAAATTCATAGTATCTATGTGCTCAGGAAAGAACATCATAATAGACCAAAGAATCACGAGCAAAAGAACTATTATATAGTGGAAAATTTTTTGAATCTTATTATTATTCATATCACTCCTTTATAACCTCCTCTCTTTTTTCTTTATTCTGCTCTTCTTCCGTTTTTGTATTTGTATATTCCTGTTCTGCGTATTCTTTTATCTTCTGAACCGCGTCTTTTGGACTCCGTCCAGGACGGTATTCAAAACTTCCATTCGTGAACTTCAGCTCATAAATCGGCATCGACTGTTGTAATATTGCCTATTGGATGATGCAATCTATGACGGTAGGAATTCCTAACTTTCGCATTTCTCCGTCTGGTTTTGGAATTTCCACTCTTCTGACT
>NZ_JAJCNG010000056.1:0-2196 GCF_020561005.1 Mediterraneibacter sp. 210702-DFI.3.120
TACATCAGGGTTGTTTCATGAACTATCCATGGGCAGATCTAACTTATTGCATCCTTGCTATCACATCTCTCTTATTGTTTCTGATTCATTGGTCATGTAAAAAAGCGCAAATTAACTCTATATCCCTTTACAGGACCTTTTTTCAGAGGTATTCTTTTTATATAGTCAATAGAGACTGGCTATGCCTTGAAACACATACCGTTCCCGCAAAGCGGCATTGTCACAAAAGCAGTCCATCATTTCTGTCATTATATTTGCCAGACCCGTCTCGTACATTGCCAGACGCAGGATGTTGTATGCGTATTTTCTGATGAGCGACAGGTTGTTCCGGGACTTTTTGGCTGGCGAGCGGTCTTCCCTAAATGTATCGTCCAGCACATGATGGAGCCGGTTCTCTATTGACCAGTGCATTCTTTTTATGCTTCCCAGCTCCTCTGCTGTAAGGATCAGGTCTGATATCAGTGCCGTACACTGGACATCTTTCCCGGCTCCCTCTCCAGCAGAAGGAGCTGGGATTCTTCTGGAGCCTTTTTCCAAAAACTCTTCCTTCGACGGCGTCACATCATTCCCCTGGCTGTCTTTTTCCTTGGGTATCCTCACCTGCTTGATCCGCCCAATACTTTGAACGTGCGGCCATTCTTTTTGGCTTTTGGTCAGATTTGAAGCGTCTTTACATATCTGGCAAGTCCTATACTCATTTCTGTCCCGGTTTTTTTCCATCTGGCTGATTTCTTCGTATTTCTCAAGGAACTCCTTCATCCCAGGATCCATAGCTTCGCCTTTTTTTCTTTTGAGATCTTCCGCCCCCAGTTTATCCATGAACGTATGAATCTCCTCATAGGCCTCCGGCTGATTTTTCTTTACTGTTAACACAAAATGTCCTCCCTGTTCATGAATCTGTTCCATGATTGCAGTCTGTGTCCCAACAGCATCAATCGTTACAATGCTCCCGCTGATATCCAGAAGCTTTAATAATTCAGGAATCGCCGTAATCTCATTCGTCTTTGAATCTACCGGAAGCTGTGCAAGTATCAATCCCCGGACCGTTTCCACTACATTCAGCAGCATCGGGGTTGTCTCACCTTTCGTTTTTTCCGTTGCACCGCACAATGCTTTCCCATCAATAGCTAGATGGGTATTTCTGGATTCCACGATCTCGCCAATCCACTCCATAAAAGCATACAAAGCTAATTCCTCATCAATGCCATTCAACATCCGGGTAATAGTGGAAGGCGAGGCGATCCCGTATTTTAAGTTCATATGCTTCCGCAGCTCTTCCAAGTGGGTTTTGCACCATTTCAGGCTCCTGCGGATCGTTGTCCGGCCACAAAGGAATCCGAGGGTGACGCATACCAGCATTTCTCCAAGATCGTGTCTTTTCTCTCTGCCGCACCGATAATCCGGAATCTGCCTGAAATAATGGATCAATTTTTCTGTCAGAACAGTCTTTTCAGCACATTTCCAATGCCACCTGTATTTTCTCCAGGAGTCTCCGTTGCCCCTCATTCACTTTCGAAATGATTTCCGTTTTATCCAGGCATACTAAATAGATGGTCTCTAACTGATGTAATTCTTCCAGGCCAATGCCCTGTTTTTTATAAATTCTGCGGGACAGGGACGCTGTCTGGGCTGCAAACTGATATCGGAAATCCGATTCTTTTTTCATCACTCGTGTTTTCTGGATATAAGAGGTTGGAGACTGTTTTAGAAGAATAATGGAAAGTACATCCTGCCAGTCATCCCCCAACGGTTTTTTCCAATCATCCGGACACAACTCCCAGACGGCTTTTGAAAATCCGTATTCCCATACTTCTGCATCTGTCAAAGATACTTTTCTTTTATTGCTTTGTATTACTCCTTCCGGAGTAATCACGCCGATATAGGTATCGACTGGCTGCGGATACTTTTTCCCTTTCACGCGCCGGGATGTTCTTTTATAGAGATAATACGAATCTCCTTTTTTCTTCACGGTAGTTCCTTTGATCCGATACTTCTGAACCCAATCCGGGTACTTTTTCTCAGTTACTGGCATAATATCCTCCTTTCTGTATAGGTGCAATACACCTATACCATATAGATATTATACCTCTACAGGCACAAAAAATCAAGAGTTACACATGTTTTGTATAACATGCATAACCCCCGATAAAATCTGATCTTTTTATGTTTTTAAAAATCCTTCATGAAACAACCCTG
>NZ_JAJCNG010000057.1:0-2091 GCF_020561005.1 Mediterraneibacter sp. 210702-DFI.3.120
GGCAGTCCCGAAACGCTGGAATACTGGCGGCAGACATGGGCGGAGCTATGCAATGCCAAGTTTGCGGAAAAAGGTATTGATGTTCGTATCGACCACCGAAGCTATGAACGGCAGGGCGTGGATTTACTTCCCACCATCCATGAGGGCGCAACCGTCCGGGCAATGGAGAAGAAAGGCATACGCACCGAAAAGGGAGAGTTCAACCGCTGGATCAAAGCCACCAATGCCGTTATCCGGGACATCAAGAAGAAAATCACTCTCCTGTTCGATTGGATTGCCGAAGCAAAAGCAGAGCTTGCCAAGCCGCAGACCCCCGACCTTGTTTCTCTGCTGAACGCCTACTACACCCAGCGCAAAGCCGGGGCTTATTCCCAGAAAGGCAAAATCAGCAACCTAAAGGAGATGAACGAGACTTTCAATTATCTCCGGGCAAACGGCATTTACACCCTTGAAGATTTGGAAAGCCATGTCAATGAACACAGCTCCACCACAGAGAGCTTGAAGAAAACGCTGGACGGGCAGACCGCACGAATGAAAGAAATCAAGCGGCTTTATGACTACTCCGCTACCTTCCAGAGCTTGAAGCCTGTCTGTGACGGCTTGCAGAAAATCAAGTTTGAGAAGTCCAGAGCCAAGTACAAGGCAGAACACGCCGACGAGCTGAAAATGTTCTACACCGCCAGACGCAAGCTGACCGAGGAGTTCCCGGACGGCAAGGTGGATATGAAAAAGCTGTCCGACGAGTATGACGAGCTGGAACAGGCGCACAACACCACCTATGGCGAGTTTAAGACCGTCAGAGACGATTTACACCGCCTTTGGAAGGTCAAGTCATGTGTAGATACTGCCGCCCGATTTAACGAGCGCACAGAGGAACAAAAACTCCAAAATCGACCCCAAACACGACAGAAAAAGGAGGAACTATCCCGATGAATTACACCCAAGCACAGATTGACCGGGCAAACGCCGTCAGACTGGAAGATTTTCTCCGTACACAGGGAGAGACACTTATCAAAAGCGGACGAGAATACCGCTGGAAAGAACATGACAGCCTGACCGTCCGGGGAAACAAATGGTTTCGACACAGCCAGAGCAAGGGCGGCTATCCCATTGATTTTGTCATGGAGTTTTACGGAAAGTCCTTTCCCGAAGCCGTCCAGCTCTTAACCGGCGAAAGCGCCGAGGGACAGAGCGAAGCCACCACAGCACCGCCCACAGCGTTCCACTTGCCCTTGCACAACCGAACAGCCGACAGAGCAATTCAATATCTCACAGAAAGCCGAGGTCTCAACAAAACGCTTGTTGAGGCTTTTCTTCTTTCCGGGGATATTTACGAGGACGCAAAGCGGCACAATGTTGTGTTTGTCGGCAGAGACCGAAGCGGTACGCCGAGATACGCCCATGTGCGAGGAACGGCAGACCCATTCAGACAGGACATTGCCGGGTCTGACAAATCCTATCCGTTCCACTATGAGGGAAACGGCAACCAGCTTTTTGTTTTTGAAGCGCCGATTGACCTTTTGTCCTTTATCTGCCTTTATCCGCAGGATTGGCAGACAAGAAATTATCTTGCCCTGGGCGGCGTTTCGGGCAAAGCCCTTGACCGTTTTCTTTCTGAACGCAAGGACACCCGAAAAGTATTCCTCTGCCTTGACAGCGACACCGCAGGAAGTGAAGCCTGCACCCGACTGGCACAGGACATTCCCAGCGAGATCGCCGTCATTCGCCTTGTCCCGGCAAGGAAAGACTGGAACGATGTTCTCCGTCAGCAAGGGGACATTCCCAGCCGCAAATTCATAGCCGAGACAATCACGCTGCGAGAGCTGCCCACCGCCCAGCCTGTTCCCATGCTCCGCATGGCAGATGTGGAGCTTACGAGCGTGGATTGGCTATGGTTTCCGTATATCCCCTTTGGAAAGCTGACGATTATACAGGGCAATCCCGGCGAGGGTAAGACCTACTTTGCTATGCGTCTTGCGGCGGCTTGCACCAACCGAAAGCCTTTACCCGGTATGGAGACACTTGAGCCTTTCAACATCATCTATCAGACCGCCGAGGACGGTTTGGGCGATACCGTTAAGCCCCGGCTGA
>NZ_JAJCNG010000058.1:0-2053 GCF_020561005.1 Mediterraneibacter sp. 210702-DFI.3.120
AAGCGTGAGGAACGCAAGGACAGGCTCCACCAGAACTACTTGAAGCGGAAAGCCAGCGGAGCACAGAAGCGATACGAGGACAAAATCAAAAAGCGGAAAAAGGCAGAAATCGAAGCCAAGAAAGCCGCCATTCGTGCGGAGGACATTGCAAAGGGCGTGTTCGTCCCTGTCAGCAGTTTACCGCAGAGAGAGCCGATGAAAGGAGTACAAACAGCATGAATATCACTTACACACAGAACGGCGATTATCTTATCCCAAACATCATTATCCGCAAGACCAAGCCCCTCGGACACTACGGCAGACTTCGCAAAGCATATTTGGAAATGCGCCGCCCGATACTGTTCAATGAGCTGGTGCTATCCGACAAGCTCTTTGAGCATTGCGCCGAGATTGACGAAGCGGCACGAAACCGCATGGAGCTGATCGTGCGGTCACTGGCAAAGCAGTACGGCGTGACTGAACAGCTGAAAGCCGAAAACCAAATGGAATGGGTGCGGCAGATGAACGCTTGCAAGGCACAGGCAGATGAGATTGTGAAAGCGGAATTGATTTATGATTGAGTGAGAAAGTCCGGGCAGAAAACCGTCCGGACTTTTCTCATACAGTCCAAAGTTGCGGTAGAATTGTTCACAAGTTTTATGGTATAATTTGAATACGAAATTGAGAAACAAATCGGAATTTTCAAAGGAGGGATTTACAGTGAAAAAAATCGGATTAGGTATTGCAATATTACTCTTTGCTATCGTAATTACTCTTTGCTCATCAGGAATGGAGCTACTCTCTATTGGAATTGGAATTGTAGGATTGATTTTTTCAATCATAGGATTTATGGAACGTAAGTAAAACAACTTTCAGTTTGTCGAGAAGTTAAGCCGGAGCAAATCCCTTTAGGAACTAAAGGGCGCACTTCTATACTCTCTGTCGAGAGTAGTGCGTCCTGCGGAGCTTCATTCTCCGTCAGCAGAAGAAAACTGCATGACCGAGAATGTTGCGTCACTTCGTTCCGTCAAGGTGGCTACACCCCCTTGCGCCGCTAAAGCGGCTATCCCCTGTGGACTTGCCGTCCGCAAACGGTTTTGACAAACCGTTCGCCGCCAGCAAGTTTGAAAATCAAGAATCTTAATTTGATAAAGGAGTGTGATTCTATGAAAAAGAAATTACCCATAATCCTCTTGGGTGTTATTTTGGCTTGTGTGTTGGTTTTCGGTTTCCTTTATGCAAACAATGACATTGGTAAAACCGCAAACAGTTTAGAAGCAGACATTCGCCAATCTCAAAAAATTTTGGATGATTGGATTGTTGATGGAAGCATTTCCGACACAATGGCTGCATTTATTTCTTACCCACAGGACAAGACAGACCACACTTTTTCTGTCTATGTAAATCGCCCTGGCTTGTCTTTTGGATATTTCTTCTGTGGTGGTGGAGATATAGTTGAGGTTGATGATTACATTGCAGAGTTTGTTGTTGAGGGAAATAACGAAAGGGCATTTATCTCAATGAATACCCAAAATATTGTTCGACTTGAAGTAGATGATGGCAACGGCATTCAGGTGATTGATATTGATAGTGGCAAGCCTTTCGCCATTGTCCTGCCCCTCAATGTAGGAAACATCTGTTTCTATGATACGAATGGAAATGTTGTGGAATATCTTCGCCAACAACTTTGACCAACTTCAATTTACCGAACTGAACACAACAACTGAATACCGAAAAACTGACCGTTGACTGGTCGCACTATGCGAAAAGTTGACGGTCTTTTTTTATCCCCAAAATCAAAAAAGGAGGTCAATTACAATGACAAAACCGAAAACCCTCGACCAGCTCCAAGCCGAAAAGGAGCAAGCCGAGACGCAGCTTGCACAGGAACAGCACAAGCTGGAGCGTCTTGAGAATAGAAAGAAGTATCTGGAGAAAGGCGAACGCACCAAGCGCACCCACCGCCTTTGCAATCTGGGCGGCACGGTTGAGAGTCTTGCCCCGGAGGTCAAAGATCTCACACGCACCGAAATGACAGAGCTGATGGAACACATCTTTTCTCTGTCCGAAGTCC
>NZ_JAJCNG010000059.1:0-1716 GCF_020561005.1 Mediterraneibacter sp. 210702-DFI.3.120
TGGTATGCTCCCCGTCAAGAGGACAATAAAAAATAATAAATTTTTGTATCGTCAGCCATGCTATGGCTGGCGATATTTTATGCTGCTTTTGTATATTGCTCATGATATTTCATTGGTGTCATTACATGCAGTTTCCTTTGAAGTCGTTGGTTGTTGTAGTAATCTATGTAATTAGCTATCGCAGTAATCAAAGAGCTTCTGTCATTAAAACGCTGTTTATAATACATTTCTCGTTTTAGAATTCCCCAAAACCCTTCCATTGGTCCATTGTCAATACAGTGGGCAACTCTAGACATACTCTGCTTCATATGATGTTTTTTTAATCTAGTATAAAACT
Organism: Mediterraneibacter sp. 210702-DFI.3.120; assembly: GCF_020561005.1. Taxonomy (NCBI): domain Bacteria; kingdom Bacillati; phylum Bacillota; class Clostridia; order Lachnospirales; family Lachnospiraceae; genus Mediterraneibacter; species Mediterraneibacter sp. 210702-DFI.3.120. Next base: position 338 of record NZ_JAJCNG010000059.1, read on the forward strand.
GTGCGCTTGTATATTGAAAGCCTCGATCAGAATGAACTAATGGGTGTGCATCTGGCTCCTGACGGACAGCCTCATCAAACGTGTCCATAACTAATGGATTATCATTATGATCGCTGATTTTAAAGGAAACAATCCTTCTATCATATAAATCTAAAATAGCACTCAGATAAACTTTATGAACTTCTATTCCGTTGTAGTATTTAAATTCAGAAACATCTGTAAGCCACTTTTCATTCGGTTTTTCGGCGTGAAATTCATGGTGTAAATAGTTTTTTGCTATGTGATCAGGATTTCTGTCTCCTCTGGTACAACTCTTAGGTTTCCATTTAATATTTGATTTTATATCGTATTTCCTACAAATACGAAGTACTCGTTTATCATTCACATGAATTCCTTTATGTCCATCTAATTCATCACGAATCCTTCGGTATCCCATATCTGGATGCTGGTTATGAATCCTTTGGATTTCAGTGGATAGTCTTTCGTTTCGAAGTTCATTATTACTTTTCGGATATTTTACCCAGCGGTAATACGCAGAACGTGTAACATTAAGATATTTACAAAGTCTATCTATGGGATAATGCTTAGTAGACGATAGTTTTTGGATGGCTTCATATTCGGCTAACCGATGGATTAAAGATAGCGACCCCTCCTTTCCAGTTCTCTGACTTTTTTTAACAGATCATTCTCCATTTGTAAGTCTAGATTTCTTCTTTCCAGTTCAGCTATCTTGTCACGTAGCTCTTCTTCAGGTGTTCTGCTTGGAAGAGAAGCTATACGACGTCCACGTCTGTCTTCCAGACCCGCTTGACCCATCTTTTCGTATCGTATTACCCAATTGCGTACTTGTTGATAGGAACAATCATATTTGAGTGCCATTGCACCATAATTCTTATCATTTGCAAGACAATCTGTTACTATTTTTAATCTCTCATCAAGTGTAGTGTTCTTTGCTTTTTTCATGTAAGCACCTCCAGTGGATGTTTTTAATATTCCACCAGAATTATACACCTTAATCCAATCGGAAAGCTGTTTGTGTGAACGAATTCCGTATTTTGTGCAAATATCCTGAAGAGATCCTTCTCCGTTAAGATAATCATTTATAGCAGATATTTTTAAATCTTTTGAATAAGATTTGTTTTTCGGTTGATTGAGTAATCCAGTTGGTCCATCATACTGATAAATAGAAATCCAATTTCGAATACTATGATGATCAACTCCCAATTCTTTTCCTGCTTGCCGTATGCTAATTTCTCCTGCAAGGTAGCGTTCGACTATTTTTACTTTTTCTACTGGTTCTATCTTACTCTTTCTGAACATGAAAATACCCCCATATAGGACTTTTATATTTCATTGTCCTATATGAGGGTAGCATATCA
>NZ_JAJCNG010000006.1:0-124120 GCF_020561005.1 Mediterraneibacter sp. 210702-DFI.3.120
TCAGAGATTACAATATAGGAATGTTAACCGCAGAAAGACGAGGAATTGAAGCTGGCCGAGAAGAAGGAGAAAACAGAATCAACCAGTTAAATATTGAATTGTCAAAGCGTGGGCGTACAGAAGATATATTGAAAGCGGCAGTTGACAAGGAATATCAGGAAAAGCTGTTGAAAGAGTTTGAGTTATAAATATTAATGGAGCAAAGCATACTGAGGCAGAGCAGTATTGTAATAGTGCCAGGAATATAAATAGTGCAAGAGATATCAATAATATGTAACGGAAGTGCAGGAGAGATATGATCACAGGAGAATATAGTAACCGTTTACAAATTAATTGCCAAGGGAACAATAGAAGAGAATATTGTAAAATTGCAGGAAAAGAAAATGGCTCTTGCTGACCAGATTATTAGCGGAGAAGAAATGGGAAGTGGAAGTTTCAGTAAGGAAGAATTGTTGAAAGAGTTGTATATTTAAACATGGAGATGTTATCTTAGAATTGTCAAAGATTGGGCGTACAGAAGACATATTGAAAGCGGTAGTAAAGAATCATAAGAGGCAAGAGAATTATTATTTTCTCTTGCCTCTTGCCATCCGTGCAGGATACCATTTTTCAAACCATGCTGTGAAAAGCCCCATCAATATAGGAATCAGATTATTCACAAGAATAAGTACATTTCCAAACCCGGCTTTCTTAAATAGAAAGGTCCAGATTGCTGTCAGTACATATAGTGTGCCCCATGCCGCGGCAAGAATATAATTTGTCTTCATAAAGAGAGGGTTCTGATGCGCATTTTCACCCCCATAATTATATTTTACATATGCAGCGCATAAAGGTTCTTTTGTCAGGCATGAAAGCAGCCAGAAGAGTCCAAATACAAGATATCCGATGTTTGTTGGAAGAACTCCGTTTCCGGTTATATTTGCCGCTGCAGAAAGTATAGCAACAGCTGCCATAGAGAGCTGATCCCAGATGACAAATTTATGTTTTCTCATAATAAACGGTACTGTTGCGACCACAAGTAGCGTTATCATAGCTCCGACTTTCGGATGAATAGAAACAGCGATCCAGAACGTAATCCATGGTATCAGCATTGTCGTCATGGAAGGCTTTTTCTGTTCAATTGTATTTTGAGGCGTTTTCTCTGTTTTTTTGACCACAGATGCGCTTCCGAAGATTTTATCCCAATCAATCATCAAGGAAAAGTCGCCGGATACCGTATACATCTGTTTCCCCAATGCTTCTGCGCCACCGATTTCTCCACGGGAAATAGCTGACCATACAGTAAAAGGCGTATCTATGCGAGTAGTTGGAGAAAGACGTCCATCAGTAAATACTTCGCTTCCTGTCTTGCTAAGCTGAATCTGGTAGGTGTGATCCAAATCGGTAAAGTGAATCTCAAGCACGCGGTCTTTTCCATCGTAGACATCTTTATTATAAAGAGCGGCCATTTGCCGGGTAAATATAAGATCATCCGGTTCTTTTTCTCCGGTTGTTTTACTGATGCCCCAGCTGGCATCTGCCATTTTTTCAAACACATCTCTGGAATATAAAAGCGTGTGGAGTATTGCATCTGTTTCTTCAGAGATTGTTCCGGTCATTGCATATTCTGAGCCGGCACATTTTACAGTGGAAAGATATTCATCTGTTCTTGCAGACAATTCTTTTACACGGAATAATTCTCCCTGACCACAAAAGATGGTCGTATAATTTCCTTTGCCGAGAAAATGATCAAACATCCGCAATACACTGTCATAGTTTCCAACAGCAGAATAAAAGCCACAGGTGGAAATCAGAACATGTCTTTTACCTTCCATATCATATCTGGAGTCATGACTTCCGCTTCCGTATCCGTTCTGTTTTGAACTCATAAAAGGAAGGCTCATAGGAAGCTGACGGTCGATCAAATTCTTTAAGATACCTGGGACATTAAAATAGTACAGTGGAAAAGACCACAGAATAAGATCAGCATCAATCAGTTTTTCAATAACCTTTTGCATATCATCCTTGATACAGCATATGCCAGGCGTTTTCTGCCAGCACGCAAAGCATCCTTTACACGCAGCTATATTCATTGAAGCTACATGGAGTTCATCGATGGAGATGCTTTCTTCATCATCCGTACATCCATTTTTAAATCCTTCAATAAAACTGTATGCAAGCTTTAATGAATTACTTCTTTTACCTTTAGGACTCCCATTGATCAGAAGTATCTTCATGCTTTCATCCCTCCACATTCATACATAAGATGTTGGGGTCAAAAGGTATTTTGACCCCTATGATACACGGATTGCTTCGCATTTCATGCTCTCGCAATCCTAAAACACCTCAAATCCGCTCATTTTTCTACGAAAAATGGCTACTTTTCGGTGTTTTGCGGGTCAATAAGTCATGCTTTTTCATGCAAGCAAGAAACGCATGACCTTTTGACCCTTGTATCATACATAATAATAAAGTATAAGAGGTGCTTACAAAATCCGCAACCTGAATTTCGCAAAATTGTTGTAAAGTATTATGGAAAAGTGATATTATGATCTAATGAGGAAACAGCAGGAAAAATTAAGTGAGGAGCATTTATGGGATATGATCCTCAGTTATCAAAACATAACGTTTAAAACATATTCCGGTTTGTCGTTCACCTATGAAGTGCGAAAAGGAAGAAATGGTGAATATGCAAAAGAACTTTGGATTGACCGCAGGGAAAAAAGTAAAAGTCTGGCCTGGAGTTCGGTGAGGCTGGCATTTCATAATATAAAGCAGACAGGAGAAATAGTTGAAAGGCCAAAGGCTCTTGGAGATATCAGGGGCGTCACCTACATTTATGGAATGTTTTATCGATTTGGACTGATTGATGTACCGGATAAAGTGAAAGAAAAAATGAAGGAAGTATGAAACAACAGAAATTATTAAGTCTGATCCGTCAGGCGATACAAGATTACAACATGATAGAAGACGGAGACAGGATCGCGGTAGGTGTTTCCGGCGGCAAGGATTCCCTGACTCTGCTTTATGCGATGAAGCTGCTGCAGGGATTTTACCCGAAGAGGTTCGAATTATCTGCGATTACCTGCAATGTAGGATTTGAAGGGATGGATTTTACGGGCGTAGCAGAGTTTTGTAAGCACCTGGAGATTCCTTATGAGCAGGTTGATACAGAGATTGCCCGGATCGTATTTCAGGAGAATAAGGATATAAGACCGTGTTCTTTGTGTGCAAAGCTTCGGAAGGGTGCGATGTATCAACGGCTGGGAGAGCTTGGAATCAATAAGATGGCATATGCACATAATAAGGATGATTTTATAGAGACAGCATTGATGTCATTGATCTATGAAGGCCGGTTCTATGCGTTTCCACCGGTGACAAAATTGCCGGAAGCGGGAGTGACGGTGATCCGTCCGATGATGTATGTTCCGGAGCGAGGTGTAGCGCACTTTGTTGCAGACCAGGGAATCCGTGTGGTTAAGAATACGTGCCCGGTAGATGGTTCAACAAAAAGAGCGTATGCAAAACAGTTGATGGAGCAGATCAACAGGGAGACGCCAGGGGCGAAGGACAGGATCATGCATGCAATCGTGAACGGAAGGTTCCCTGACTGGCCACTGTAGTGACGGGAAAGTGATTAAGAAAATGCATTTTTTACTTCCCTATTTCGCCTATCTGTGTTACACTAACGAATGAGTTATTTAACTTTTTTGTAACAATTACGAAAGTGATAGGCTCATTGAAAAGGGAAAACAACATGGAAATGTATATAACTATTTGTAGAGAGGGATGCAGATAGTTAATAGGAGGAATTATTTATGTGTGGAATCGTAGGATTTACAGGAAATCATCAGGCAGCTCCGATTCTGTTGGACGGATTGTCTAAGCTGGAATACAGAGGATATGATTCAGCAGGTCTTGCAGTGCGTGACGGAGAGCATCTTGCACAGGTTGTTAAGGCGAAGGGACGTCTGAGTAATCTTTCAGAGAAGACAGACAGTGGTAAGGCACTCAAGGGAACTTGCGGTATCGGTCATACACGCTGGGCGACTCATGGGGAGCCAAGTCAGATCAATGCACATCCGCATGTATCCGGAAACTGTGAGAGAAGTGGATCCGGTACAGTTGAGTCTGAGGTTGTCGGAGTACATAACGGTATTATCGAAAACTATACCGAGTTGAAAGAGAAGCTGTTAAAGCATGGTTATACATTCTACAGTGATACAGATACAGAAGTAGTGATCAAACTGGTTGACTACTATTATAAGAAATATAATTTAGGACCGATTGATGCGATTGCCAAGACTATGGTTCGTGTACGTGGTTCTTATGCACTTGAGCTGATGTTCAAGGATTATCCGGGAGAGATCTGGGTTGCCAGAAAAGACAGCCCGATGATCATCGGTATTGCAGATGGCGAGACTTATGTTGCGTCTGATGTACCGGCAATCCTGAAATACACAAGAAATGTATACTATATCGGAAACCTTGAGTTTGCAAAGCTTGTTCCGGGAGAGGCTCATTTCTATGATCTTAATGGTGACGAGATCGAGAAAGAGACAACAGAGATCAAATGGGATGCAGAGGCAGCAGAGAAGGCCGGTTTCGAGCATTTCATGATGAAAGAGATCTATGAGCAGCCGAAAGCAATCCGTGATACTCTGAATTCTGTTGTGAAAGACGGAGTGATCGACTTTACGGATATTGATATTACAGAGGAAGAGATTAAGAAATACAGCCAGATTTACATTGTTGCGTGCGGTTCTGCATGGCATGTAGGAGTTGAGGCTCAGTATGTGATCGAGGAGATGGCTCAGATTCCGGTTCGAGTAGAGCTTGCATCTGAGTTCCGTTACCGTGAGATGCCGCTTGTGAAGGATGGTCTGGTTATCGTGATCAGCCAGTCCGGAGAGACCGCAGATACATTGGCAGCTATGCGTATGGCGAAAGATAAAGGACTTGCTACACTTGCAGTTGTAAATGTAATCGGAAGCAGTATTGCCCGTGAGGCAGATAAGGTGTTCTATACACTGGCAGGACCGGAGATTTCGGTTGCTACAACAAAGGGATACAGCGCACAGCTTGTAGCTCTTGATTGTATTGCAGTTCAGTTCGCGAAGGTGAAAGGGCTGATCACAGACGAGCGGTACAGCTATTACATTTCCGAGCTTCAGACAATTCCGGAGAAGATTGAGAAGATTCTTCAGGATAAGGAGAGAATCCAGTGGTTTGCAGCTAAATATGCGAATGCACATGATGTCTTCTTTGTAGGCCGTGGAGTGGACTATGCAGTGTGTCTGGAAGGAAGTCTGAAACTGAAAGAGATTTCTTATATTCATTCTGAGGCTTATGCGGCAGGTGAGTTAAAGCATGGAACAATCAGTCTGATCGAGGACAATATTCTCGTAATCGGAGTTCTGACACAGAGCAAGCTGTATGAGAAGACAGTCAGCAATATGATGGAATGTAAGAGCCGTGGCGCATATCTGATGGGTGTGACAAACTATGGAAATTATGAGATGGAAGACAAGGTAGACTTTACAGTCTATGTTCCGAAAGTGGATGAGCACTTTATGGGAAGCCTCGCAGTGATTCCGCTGCAGTTACTTGGATATTATGTAAGTGTTGCAAAGGGACTTGATGTAGATAAGCCGAGAAACCTTGCAAAGAGTGTAACAGTAGAATAAGAATATGATGAATCAGGCAGGTCGGGAAAATGAATCCGTCCTGCCTGATTTTGGCAAGAGCCAGAAACAGCACCGCATCTTCCCACTGTTCTGGCTCTTGTTTTATATAGGAATTATTATCTAGGCATATCCCACTTTGTATGATCTGTATGAAGCAGCATATGTGATTTGTGTGACAATGGTTTCTCAAGGAAATCGTTGTACAATTTCATAACATCCTGGTTCTCATGGGAGAAACGGATCTTTGCGTTCTTGTCAAGGAAGTAGAGGTTTGCACCGCGTGTGTGTGCAAGTTCTTCGCCGTCGTGGATCGGCTGGCCGCCTCCACCGACGCATCCGCCCGGACAGGCCATAACTTCCACAAAGTCGTAGTGTACTTCACCGTGTTCAATTGCTTCAAGCAGTTTGCGTACATTTCCAAGACCACTGACAACAGCAGCGCGGATCGTAGCATCACCGATCTGGACTTCAGCTTCTACAACACCCGTCTCAAAGGATGGACTGCGGACGATCTTAAATGCATCCGGATCCGGGTTACGTCCTGTTACAAGATAGTGTGCGGAACGAAGTGCAGCTTCCATAACACCGCCGGTAGCACCGAAGATAACACCGGCACCGGACCACTCTTTCATAAGCGGATCACATTCGCGGTCTTTCAGGATTTTTGGATCAATATGCGCAGCACGGATCATTCTTGTCAGTTCTCTTGTAGTGAGAACTGTGTCAATGTCATGTCCGGCATACTCGCCGTAGAAAAGTTCCATGTTGCGTTCACCTTTTTTCGCTACGCAAGGCATGACAGATACGGTGTAAATGTCTTCCGGAGCGACACCGATGGACTGTGCAAAATAAGTCTTCATAACAGCACCGAACATCTGCTGTGGTGACTTGGCTGTGGACAGCTGTGGCACCAGATGTGGGTACTGTGATTTGATGAAACGGATCCAGCCAGGGCAGCAGGAAGTGAACATCGGACGCAGCTTTAATTCTCCTTTGGTGAAGCGCTGCAGGAATTCATTTCCTTCTTCCATGATCGTAAGGTCAGCAGAGAAAGAAGTATCGAAGACGTAGTCTACGCCGATCTTTTTCAAGGCGTCCATGATCTTTCCGATTGTTGCTTCTTCTCTGGACAGGCCGAGAGCTTCTCCCCATGCGGCACGGACTGCCGGAGCAACCTGTGCAACCACCACTTTCTTCTTGTCAGCAATCGCACTCCATACATCCTCTGTATCATCACGTTCACGAAGTGCGCCGACAGGACAATGAGTGATACACTGTCCGCAGAGAGAACAGGAGACTTCATTGATCTTTTTATTTCCGTTTACATTGATCGTTGTTCTTGAACCTGTACTTGTAACATCCCAGATGTTCAGCCCCTGGATCTTGTCACAAATCTGGATACAGCGCATACATTTGATACATTTGCGTGAATCACGGATGAGTGGGAATGTCTTGTCCCAAGGTGTATCTTCAAAGCGTTCTTTGAACGGAAGATCGATCAGGTTCAGATCATTTGCAACCTGCTGAAGTGTACAGTTCCCGCTTCTGACACAGGTTGCACATTTGCAGTCATGCTGGGAAAGGATAAGCTGTACAGTCTGTCTTCTTGCAATGCGTACCTTCGGGCTGTTCGTGTAAATCACCATGCCTTCGGTTACAACGTTATTACAGGATGTGACCAGACGATCTTTCCCTTCAATTTCAACAACACAGACACGGCATGCCGCAATCTCGTTGATATCTTTTAAATAACATAATTTCGGAATCGGAGTTCCAAGTTTTGCCGCAGCTTCCATGATAGTAGTTCCGGAAGGTACGGATATTTTCTGATTATCAATTGTAATATTTACCATTTTTCTTTCCGCCCTCCTTTGAAAATACCATAACCGAAATGATCGCAGCGCAGGCATCTGTGGGATTCCTGTTTTGCTTCGGCTTCTGTCATACAGTTTTCAACGCCTTCAAAGTCACAGACACGGCTACATGCTTCGCGTTCTGTCAGTTCAACTCTTCCGCAAGGTTCGCGGTCGCTTAAGCGAGGTTCCGGAATCTCAACATCACAGCTGATGATATGGTGGAAACCAAGATATTCATCGATATTGGCAGCAACAACCTTTGCAGCGGCAATTGCCTTGATTACGGAAGCAGGACCGGATGCACAGTCTCCACCGGCGAATACGCCAGGGATATTGTCGAAACCGCCATAACGCTCTGTCATGATCTTACCGCGGGAAACCGGAACACCGGCTTCTGCGAAATGTTCGGATTCGATATCCTGACCGATTGCAACGATGAGTGTCTGGCAAGGGATAAGGAAATCTTCTTCACCTGTCGGACAGACACTTGCACGACCGTCCTTGATCTTGCTGATCATCTGTGGTGTGACGTATATACCTGAAACGTGTCCGTTCTCATCAGTCTCGATTCTGGATGGTGCTTTCAGTGTGAGTACTTCAATTCCCTCTGCAACTGCACCTTCGATCTCAGCCGGAAGAGCAGTCATATCTGCAGTACGGCGTCTGTAAACGATACTTACTTTTTTAGCACCGAGACGTTTTGCTGTGCGGACGGCGTCCATGGAAACGTTACCGCCACCGATGACAGCAACTTCCTGTCCGGTAAGATCAGGGCTCTTGTTTTCTCCAACATCACGAAGGAAGGACACAGCAGAAATCACGCCTTCTGCATGTTCGCCTTCGATACCAAGCTTCTTATCAGTGCTTGCACCGATGGAAATAAGAACAGCATCATATTCCTGGCGGAGACTCTGAATTGTGATATCTTTACCAATACGTTTTCCAAATTCTACCTGAACTCCTGTCTCAAGGATTGCCTGAATGTCTTCGTCAAGACGATCTTTCGGAAGTCTGTAGTTCGGGATTCCATAGCGGAGCATTCCGCCGAGTTTTGGAAGCATCTCGAATACGGTTGTCTGATGTCCCATCAACTGCAGGTAGTAAGCAGCGCTGAGTCCACCAGGTCCACCGCCTACGACAGCGATACGCTTTCCGGTGGAAGGTGCGCATTCCGGTGGTGGAACCTTGCCTGCATAATCAGCGGCCATTCGTTTCAGTCCACGGATATTGATGGCATCATCTACGATATTTCTACGGCAGCGAGCCTCACAAGGATGCTCACAAATAAAACCGCAGGTTGTCGGGAACGGATTATCCTTACGGATCAGACGGATTGCGTCAGCGTAACGGCCCTCTCCGGTCAGTGCGATATATCCAGGAATATCAACATGTGCAGGACAGAGAGAAACGCAAGGTACAGGCTGTGTATAGTGGCAGGTACAGCGTCCCTGACGGACATGTTCTTCATAATCTTCGCGACAGTCTCTTAAGCTCTTATGTACCATGGCACCGGCTTCATATCCGATCGGACAGTCAGATCCTTCGCGGATGGATTCAGACAATGTGTCAATCAGATCAAGTGTCTCCATTGTAGCAGTACCGTTCATAACATCTGTCAGAAGGTTCTTCAACTGCCACAGCCCAACGCGGCACGGGGTACATTTTCCACAGGATTGTGTCTGACACATCTCGATAAATGCACGAGTCATGTCAACCGGACATAATCCCGGAGGGCTGGATTCAATTCTGCGTTCCAGATCTTTGTACAGCTCTTCAACAACGAGCTGGCCTTTGTCTGGACCTGGGATTTCAAGTCTACTCATTTTAAACCTCTCCTTTTACCATAACGTTCATTACTGACTGATTTTAAAATAGGAAATGTATTTGAAAAAACCTATCTTCAAACCAGTAAAGTTTTGTTTAGTAATATTCTATAAATAAATCTCAAAATTATCAAGAAAAGTTTAAAAAATGACAAGCCTGTTATTTGTTATACAAACAACAAGCTTGTCAAAATAAACAAAAATATTCTAAAAAATATTGAGAAACAGCTAAAAAATTAATTCATATAGCGGTAGCAACGAAAATAATAACAGAGCGTTCACCTAAAAATATTTTAGATTCTACCGTAGGCATTGAATTTTTGTGAAAAAACTGACATTTAGGATCGCCGGTGTTGACCGCAACTTTCCATTTGTAATGTTCAGGAAGTTCCGGCAGAGTGAGTGTAACCGGAAACCATCCGGAATTTACAGCCAGATAAACAAGGTCTTCTTTTTGGGTTGCTTCATTATAGCCTGCGAATCGTACACAGACAACATGGCTGTCACCGGAGAAATTTGTCTCATCCGGAGTGAGCCCATGCGTGCTCATTGCCGGAACACCAAGATAGCTTGGCTCGAGATCCTTACGGATGACAGGGTGATTTTTGCGGAACTGGATCATATATTGAAAGAAATCGAACAGATCCTTATTTTTTTTGAGGAGACTCCAGTCCAGCCAGGAGATCAGGTTATCCTGGCAATAAGGGTTATTATTTCCATAACGTGTGTCTGCGAATTCATCACCGGAGAGGAACATTGGAGTTCCGCGGCTGCAAAGCAGAATGGCACAGGCATTTTTCATCAGTCGTTTACGAAGTGCCAGAATGGCAGGATCATCTGTTTCGCCTTCTACGCCACAGTTCCAGCTGTTATTGTCGTCAGCTCCGTCAGTGTTCCCCCAACCGTTGGCTTCATTATGCTTCTGGTTATAACTGTACAGATCATAAAGCGTGAATCCATCATGACAGGTGAGAAAGTTGATGGAAGCATTTCCACCTCGGTAAGCAGGATCGTACAGATCAGGAGAACCTGTGATTCTTGCTGCAGCAGTCTGGGCAAGGAAGTCATCTCCTTTTAAAAAGCGGCGCATATCATCACGGTAGCGCCCATTCCATTCAGCCCAGCGCTTCCAGGAAGGGAAAGAACCGACCTGATAAAGTCCGCCGGCATCCCATGCTTCAGCGATCAGTTTTACATTTCCAAGGATCGAGTCGAATGCAAGGCTTCGCAGAAGCGGTGGTTGGCTTAGAGGGGTTCCGTCATCATTTCGCCCAAGAATGGAAGCAAGATCAAAACGGAATCCGTCTACACGGTATTCGATGACCCAGTAACGCAGACATTCCAAAATCATGTCTCGTACAACAGGGTGATTGCAGTTTAATGTATTTCCACATCCGCTGAAATTATAATAATGTCCGTCCGGAGTCAGCATATAGTAAATGTTATTGTCAAAGCCTTTGAAAGAAAAGCACGGACCGAATTCATTTCCCTCAGCAGTGTGGTTGAAGACGACATCGAGGATTACTTCTATACCATTGTCATGGAGATCTTTGATCAGTGTCTTGAGTTCTAGTCCTTCGCGGTTATATTCCATAGAAGAACAGTAGCTTGTATTTGGTGCAAAGAAACTGACTGGATTATATCCCCAGAAATCAATAAGTTCATTTTCATCAATCAATCGTACATCACGCATCTCATCAAATTCGAAGATTGGCATTAGTTCAACAGCATTGACTCCAAGTTCTTTCAAATAAGAAATCTTTTCGCGCAGGCCTTCGAATGTACCGTGGTGCTTAACACCGGAACTTTCATCCATGGTAAATCCGCGGACGTGTAGCTCGTAGATGATCAAGTCTTCCATAGGAATAGAATGGTGACGCTGGTCACCCCAGTCAAAGTTGGATTGTACCACACGGGCACGATAACCATGCTGGGCGTTATTTACATGCCCCCACTGGCTCTGTCCGGTGACGGCGCGCGCATAAGGATCCAGCAGGATTTTGTTTTTATCAAAACGGAGTCCTTTCTTTTCATCATAAGGACCATCCAATCGATAGGCGTACTCAAATTCTTCGATATCCAGATCAAAGACGATCATAGAATAGCAGAATCCGATCCTGTAACTTTCCGGAAATGGAATCACGGCGTAAGGTTCTTCGGCTTTGCGGTGAAACAGCAGAAGCTCGCAGGAGGTAGCACCGTGTGTATGAATTGTAAAGTTGACACCACCCGGGATAGCGACTGCACCAAATTCACGGAAAAAGCCGGGACGGATCTGGAATCCATTGACAGTGTCAATCGGCTTAAGTTGTTCGGATATTACTGGCATATAGGAAAACTCCTTTCTAATTGTATTCAAGTTAGAATGAATTAAGAATTAACATAACAATTGACATAAGTATAACACTTAGAAAAATAAAAGCATAGGTTCAGCCTATCATTCTGTGAGAAAATGTGCTACAATGATACCACTATTTATTTGTAGAAAAGAGGTTATGGTATTATGGCAGAAGAGCAGAAAACAGCAGGATGTTCAGAGGAATCCTGCGCCAGCTGTGCCAGTGCAGGAACATGCACAAGTAAGAAAGTTGATATGCATGAACCGATGAACATGTATTCATCTATTAAAAAAGTGATCGGCGTTGTCAGTGGAAAGGGCGGTGTTGGTAAGTCACTCGTGACAGCATCCCTTGCAAGAATGATGAGAGCAAAAGGATATAATGTTGGTATCATGGATGCAGATATTACAGGTCCATCTATCCCAAAGATGTATGGACTTCATGAGATGGCAGTAGGAACTGAGCAGGGAATTCTTCCATGTGAAGCAGCAGATGGAACAAAGATCATGTCTGTCAATCTTCTTTTGGAAGACGAGGAAGCACCGGTTATTTGGAGGGGACCAGTGATCGCAGGTGTTGTAAAGCAGTTCTGGACAGATGTTATGTGGGGAGATCTTGATTATCTCTTCGTTGATATGCCACCTGGAACAGGTGATGTTCCGTTGACAGTATTCCAGTCTCTTCCGGTTGACGGCGTTGTGATTGTTACATCTCCGCAGGATCTTGTACAGATGATCGTGAAGAAGGCATATGGAATGGCGAAGCAGATGAATATTCCGGTTCTTGGAATTGTTGAGAACTACAGCTATGTGAAGTGTCCGGATTGTGGCAAAGAGATTAAAGTATTTGGAGAAAGCCACATTGATGAGATTGCAGAAGATCTTAATGTTCCGGTTCTCGGAAAGATGCCACTTGACCCGGCAATCGCGCAGATGGTTGAGGAAGAGAAGTTTTCTGAGGCAGAGAATCCATATCTGGAAGGATTCGAACTGTAAAGCAAGTTGAGTGTATGTAATGGGAGTCATGGAAGACAAGGTTGGGGGATCTTGTCTTTCGTGGCTTTTTTACGCGAGCAACGAGCAAAGTCCGTGCTCCTAAAAGAATAACAGAAAAGCACAAATTATAAATCATACAGGAGAAATTAACACATGATAGGCGAAAGAATAGAATTATGGCACAAAGAAGAATATCATTACCCGGCGGCGCATGGGTTTATCCCGATTATGGTCAGCTATATTCATGAGGATGAGCTGATGCATCCGGCGATGCTGGTTGTTCCGGGAGGCGGTTACAGACTTGTATCGCCTTCGGAAGCACATCTGGTTGCTATGGAATTTTATCAGGCTGGTTATAATGTGTTCGTCCTTGAATATACAGTGAATCCACTGGATGAAGCACCATTAAAGCTTCAGCCGCTGAAAGATATTTCCAGAGCAATGCGAATCATCCGTTTTCGTTCGGAGCAGTTACATATTTTGTCAGATCAGATCGTGGTCTGTGGATTTTCAGCCGGAGGACATCTGTGTGCGAGTCTGTGTGTGCATGGAGCGGATATCGAGGATCCGGATGAAAAATATCAGAAGTTTTCAAACAAACCGGATGCTGCTGTGCTGTCTTATCCGGTAATCACTACAGGAAAGTACACACATAAAGATTCTTTTGTAGCATTATATGGAAAGAATCCTACAAGAAAAGAGCTAGAATATATGTCAATTGAAAAGCATGTAACAAAAGAAATGCCACCATGCTTTATCTGGCAGACAGCAACAGATGGAACAGTTCCGGTGCAGAATAGTTATCTTTTAGCACAGAAATGTCTGGAAGAAGGAGTTCCATTCGCACATCATGTATTTTCAGAAGGCGTGCATGGTATGTCTGTTGCAACAGAGGACTGGCTGGAACGCAGAGGGAGAGAACCTTATACACAGGAGCAACTCCGTATGCTGGCAGAAGCAATCCTTGCGGGAGAAACTTCATTTCCAAAGGAAATGGGAGAAGAACTGCTTGTGAAAAATGGAATTGGAAGAACACAGCCACCGAAATGGACAGTAGAGCAGAAAGAAGAAATCCGAAAGACTCTGAAAGAAGTACAGATCTGGCCCAAACTGGCAGAGGAATGGCTGGAGAAAATAATTGATTACAAAGGAGAAGCAAGATGAGAATTCTATTGATCCGTCACGGAGATCCGGATTATGTAAATGACACATTAACAGAAAAAGGAAGACGTGAAGCGGCACTGCTTGCAAAACGTGCAGTATCTATGAATATGGGGGAATGCTATAAGTCTCCACTTGGAAGAGCGAAGGATACGGCGACTCCATGTCTTGAGGTAACTGGAAAAACAGCAGAAATATTGGATTGGCTGCAAGAGTTCCCGGCGCAGGTTGATTTGAATAAAAATCCGGAACTTGAAAAAGCATATCCCGATGTGAAAAAAGAAGGTGAGCATTTCCTGCCTAGAATTGCATGGGATATGGTTCCGGGGTATTGGACAGAACATGAAGCTTATATGGATAAAAATGCATGGCGTGAAACAGAAGTGGCGAAAAATTCTGATCTTGTAGAAGTATACGATCATGTGATTGAAGAATTTGATCGCTTTCTCGCAGAGCATGGATATGTAAGAGAAGGGGCGCATTATCGTGTGGAGAAAGAAAGTGATGAGACAGTGACATTTTTCTGCCATTTCGGAATCAGCTGTGTGCTGTTGTCCCATTTATGGAATGTATCACCATTCGTGCTTTGGCATTGCCTTGCGCTTGCACCGACTTCTGTGACAGAAGTAGTAACAGAAGAGAGAGAACAGGGAACGGCATATTTCCGAGGATTGAAAGTAGGAGATATCTCACATCTCTATGCAGGTGGAGAAGAACCGTCCTTCGCAGCAAGATTCTGTGAGACATATAGCAACAAGGAGCAGAGACATTAAAATCAAATGTCTCTGCTCCTTGCTTTATGGATTTTGGTATTATTAAACCACTTTCTGATAAGCAATTCGTTCTGTTCCATCCTCAACATATACGATTCCGCAATATTTGAATCCATTCTTATCTAACAGATGCTGCATTACGATATTGTCCCGGTGTGTATCAATACGGATATTGCCGCATTGTTCCAAAGCCCAGTTCAGGCAGAAGGAAGCAGCACCTTTTACATTTCCGGTGGAAGTGATGCGGTGAACAACTCCGTAACGGGAGTCGTTGATCCATTCACCTTCGTAGATGCGCATGTAAGTCGGATCAGCCCCTTCTTTATAATAGAAAGTAGCAACTATCTGGTCCTTTTCTGTGCAGACATAACTGTTCCCCTCAGTGATGTCATCCAGAATTAACTGTGGAGAAGGATAATTGTTTTCCCATTGAGAAGCATTTCCGTGAGTTGCCATGAATCTGCGTGCATGTTCGTACATCTTAAGAAGTACTTCAAGCTCTTCTGGTTTTGTCTTTCTGATTTCCATAATATTCCTCTTTCATAAACTAAATATAGATACGCTAATGCACTATTATATCAAAAAACAGAACGTAACTCCATTGACAAAAATATAGAGAAAACATGAAACGAAATCGTTATCATAGAGGAAAAGTACCTAGAGTGAATTTTGAAAGAAAAAGAGGCTGTTTATTTGTCTGTAAATCAGACCGTACACATGGGGAAAATGTTCTTTTTACAGTACATTTTTACTGTATTAAAGTTCGTACAATTCCCCGTAAAATGGGCGTTTTTTCGTATATTTTGTACTAAATCGAATACAAAGCGATTTCCGATATTTATTCTCGATTTTACGCTTGTCATTTATTTAACACGGTGTTATACTATGCCCGTAAAACAATTACAAAACTATTTTAGGAAAGAATATAGGAGGATTTTTCAATGGCTAATTTTGAGCAGTGGGCTGGCTTCAAGGGAAGAAAATGGACACACTCTGTAGACGTGCGTGATTTCATCCAGGAGAACTACACACCATATGAAGGTGATGAGTCATTCCTTGAGGGACCAACAGAAGCAACAGACAAATTATGGGGAAGACTGCAGGAACTTCAGAAAGAAGAAAGAGCTAAGGGCGGAGTTCTCGACATGGAGACAGAAGTTGTTTCCGGTCTGACAGCATACGGCCCGGGATATATCGATGAGAGCATGAAAGATCTTGAGCAGATTGTTGGTTTGCAGACAGACAAACCGCTGAAGAGAGCATTCATGCCTTATGGTGGAATCAAGATGGCAGAGCAGGCTTGTACAACATACGGATACCAGCCAAGCGAGAAACTGCATGAGATCTTCACAAAATATCATAAAACACACAACCAGGGAGTATTCGACATCTACACACCAGAGATGAAGAAAGCTCGTCATAACAAGATTATTACAGGACTTCCGGATACATACGGACGTGGACGTATCGTAGGTGACTACCGTCGTGTTGCACTGTATGGTATCGACTTCCTGATCGAGAGAAAACAGTATGACTTCGAGCGTTATGCAAGACACGGCATGAAGGGTGAGGATTTCCGTCTTCGTGAAGAGCTTGCAGATCAGATCAAAGCTCTGAAAGAAATGAAAGAAATGGCTGCAGCTTACGGATTTGATATTTCACAGCCGGCTAAGGATGCTCATGAAGCAGCTCAGTGGCTGTACTTCGGATATCTTGCAGCAATCAAGACTCAGAATGGTGCAGCTATGTCTGTAGGACGTATCTCTACATTCCTTGATATCTATATCGAGAGAGACCTGAAGGCTGGAAAGATCACAGAGAAGGAAGCTCAGGAGATCATCGACCACATGGTAATGAAATTCCGTATGGTTAAGTTCGCAAGAATCCCATCTTACAACCAGCTGTTCTCAGGAGACCCGACATGGGCAACACTTGAGGTTGGTGGACTTGGACAGGACGGACGTTCTATGGTAACAAAGAACGACTATCGTTTCCTCCACACACTGAACAACATGGGACCTTCACCAGAGCCGAACCTGACAGTTCTTTATTCTTCAAGACTGCCAGAGAACTTCAAGAAGTTCGCTTCCCTGATTTCTGTAACAACAAGTTCTATCCAGTATGAGAACGATGATGTTATGCGTCCGGTATGGGGCGATGACTACAGCATCTGCTGCTGTGTATCTGCTACAGAGACAGGTAAAGAGATGCAGTTCTTCGGAGCTCGTGCAAACCTTGCTAAGTGTCTTCTTTACGCTATCAACGGTGGTATCGATGAGAAGAACAAAGTACAGGTAGGACCGGCTTACCAGCCAATTACTTCCGAGTACCTTGATTACGATGAAGTAATGGAGAAATATGACCAGATGATGGAGTGGCTGTCCAAGCTGTATGTTGATACACTGAACATGATCCACTACATGCATGATAAATACTACTATGAGGCAGCTCAGATGTCCCTGATCGACACAGACGTTAAACGTTCTTTCGCAACAGGTATTGCTGGATTCTCACATGTAGTTGACTCCCTGAGCGCTATCAAATACGCTAAGGTTAAAGTTGTCCGTGACGAAGATGGTCTTGCAACAGACTTCGAGATTGAGGGAGACTTCCCAAGATACGGTAACGATGATGACCGTGCAGATGAGATTGCTGTATGGCTTCTGAAGAAATTCATGCACAAACTGAACAAGTGCCACACATACAGACATTCTGTACCGACAACATCTATCCTTACAATTACATCTAACGTTGTATATGGTAAGGCTACAGGATCTCTTCCGGACGGAAGAAAGGCTGGAGAGCCACTTTCACCAGGAGCTAACCCGTCTTACGGTGCAGAGCAGAGCGGACTTCTTGCTTCTCTTAACTCTGTTGCTAAGCTTCCTTACGAGCTTGCACTTGATGGAATCTCTAATACACAGACAATCAACCCAGGTGCACTTGGACATTCTGATGAAGAGCGTAAAGAGAACCTTGCTCATGTACTTGACGGATACTTCGATCAGGGAGCACATCATCTGAACGTTAACGTATTTGGTGTTGACAAACTGAAAGATGCTATGGAGCACCCAGAGAAACCTGAGTACGCTAACTTCACAATCCGTGTATCAGGATACGCTGTTAAGTTTATCGACCTTACTCGTGAGCAGCAGCTTGACGTTATCGCAAGAACTTGCCATGACCACATGTAAATAATGTTGCGATTTGCGGATAAAAGATCATAAATAACAGATAATATATCAGGACGCAGTCATTTCACCATGCTGCGTCCTTTTTTCATAAGACCTGCAATTATAAAGAAATGTCAGAAGACAAATCTGAAGGTTGCAGAAGAATGGCAGGAAACTGCCGGAAAAAGAAGGAGAAATATATGTCAGAAGTAAAAGGATACATTCACTCAACAGAAAGCTTCGGTTCCGTTGACGGACCTGGCGTACGCTTTATCATTTTTGTAAGCGGATGTCCAATGCGCTGCCAGTTCTGCCACAACCCGGACACATGGAAGATGCAGGACGGCGAACTGAAGACAACAGATGAACTGCTTAAGACAGCACTTCGCTATAAAAGCTACTGGAAAGATAAAGGTGGTATCACAGTCAGCGGTGGAGAACCTCTGATGCAGATGGATTTCCTGATTGACCTTTTCAAGAAAGCGAAAGAACAGGGAGTTCATACCAATATTGATACAAGCGGAGCTGTATTTACAAAGGAAGAACCATTTTTCGGTAAACTGCAGGAGTTGCTGAAATACACAGATATGCTGATGCTTGACATTAAACACATTGATGATGAGCAGCATAAGATTCTCACAGGACAGAGCAACAAGAATATTCTTGAGTTTGCACGTTATCTGTCTGATATCAAGAAACCAATCTGGATCCGTCACGTACTCGTTCCGGAGCGCAGTGACAAGGATGAGTACCTGGAGAGACTCCATGATTTCATCGAGACACTGGATAATGTAGAGCGTGTTGAAGTTCTTCCATATCATACACTTGGTGCATACAAGTGGAAAGAACTTGGATATGATTACAAGTTAGAGGGAATCGATCCTCCGACACCGGAGAGAATTGAGAATGCAAACCGTATTCTTGAGACAGCGAAATATTTAAAATAAGATAAAAAAAGAACTCTGTTATGAGATGTATGAATCAATACATTCGTAACAGGGTTCTTCTTTTGTAAGTACTTTACTTAAAATTTTCTCAGAAAGAAGAAGGTCACGACACACACGATTGCCTCGGTAACAGGAAGGCAGAGCCAGATACCTGTCATTCCAAAAAGTGCGGCAAGCAGGAAAGCAATCGGCAAGATCAGTACAAGGCCGCGCAGGATAGAGATGATGAATCCCGGTACCGGCTGGTCGGAAGCACTTAAATAAGTGGCTGACACCATATTGATGCCTGAAAAGAACAGGCTTACAAAGTAAATGCGCATGCCTTCTGCTGCCATTGAAGTAAGCAACGGATCCTTGTCTTTATTAAATAAGTCAGCAATCGGAACTGCAAAGACAAAGACAACCAGATAGGCAATGAAAGCCATAAGTAATGCAGTGCTTAATGCATAACGTCTTACCTGGTTGCGTACAGGAGCTCCATTTTTACCAGGGTGGCTGCTGACAATCGGCTGGATGCCCTGCCCGATTCCGGTAAAGATCGCCACAAGTACGAGTGCGATATTAGCAAGGATACTGTATGCCGCAAGTCCGGTCGTTCCGCTGAATTTCAGAGTCAGCATGTTAAAGACAAGAATTACGATGCCGGAAGATAATTCAGCGACAAGAGAAGAAACTCCAAGCCGGCAGATATCTATAGCAGTTTTCAGATGTATCCTTGTTTTTACCAGATGAAACTGATTCTTCTTTTTCCAGAAATGCATGGACAGAATACTCATCCCAACCAGTGGAGCAGTTGCAGTAGCCAGTGCAGCTCCGGTCATGCCAAGCTGCATAGGATAGATGAAAATGTAATCCAGCACAATATTTGTCAGACTTCCAACGAGCATTGCAGTCATTGAAAGTCGCGGTTCTCCATCATTTCTGACAAAACAGTTCAACAGATTGTTGCACAAAAACAGCGGAGAGAACATAAGCAGGATGCGGATGTATGGAATCGCATGCGGCAATGTAGTTCCGTCGGCTCCGAGTAAGACACAAAGAGGTCTTGCAAAAAACAGTCCGATGCTGAAAAAGAACAGCATAGCTACAAATGCAAGCTGAAGTGCCTGGGTGAAGATCGTGCGGTGAATCTCACTGTCAGCTCTGCCGGAGGAAAGCGAGTATCGCGCAGCAGCACCCATACCGATCATCAGCCCCGTTCCGTTTAACAAGCTGAAAGCAGGAAGAACCAGATTAAGCGCGGCAATCGCATCAGAGCCGATTCCCCGGGCAACAAAAAATGTATCGGCAAGGATATAACAAGAATATCCGATCATGCCGAGTACATTTGCTGAGACATATTTAACAAAGAGTGGAAATACATGTTCCCGGGCAGTTGAAGTAATTGAGTTGGATGACATAATTACAAATTCCTTTCTGTATTTTCAGAATGCGTATAATACCATAGAATTTTGAGAAAATCAAATCTTTCTTTCTTATGAAAATAGAGGTAAAATAAAAATGTTATGTCTACGGTATTTACAATCCCCGAAAAGATGGTTTATTCATTATAACATAGAAAGAATGAAGAAAGGAAACATATATGAATAAAAAAGAAGTACTTGAGATCCGTAAGCAGTTCTCACCGAAAAACTGTGCGATTACGAAAATCTGTGGCTGCTATGTGGATTATGAGAAGAATAAAAAGATGGAGTCAAAAGACGCATTTCTCGCACTTCCGGAGGAAGAAGCATTTAAGTATTTTGATATTTTTAAGAAGACACTTTCCGGAAGTATCGGAAAGAATATGCTGAATATGGAGTTTCCACTGGATGCAGAGATGCCGGGCGGAACGCAGGAATTTCTGTTGAAGCTTCGTGACAGCCGTCTCGAAGACGATATGCTTCTGGAAGAATTCTATGACAAAGTTATTGCAACGTATGAGTATGCGGAGAATTATTACATTATTTTGATCCATGCAGCATACGATGTTCCTGGAAGAACATCCGATGATCTTGAGATGGATGATGCTTCAGATGAAGTATATCAGCATATACTGATGAGCATCTGTCCGGTCAGTCTGTCAAAGGCAGGGCTTAGCTATAACGCGGAAGAGAACTGTATTCAGGACAGAATCCGTGACTGGATCGTTGATAAGCCGGACAAAGGATTCCTCTTCCCGGCATTCAACGACAGAAGTACTGATCTTCACAGTGTGCTTTATTACACGAAGAAATCAGAAGATCTTCAGCCGGAGATGATCGACCAGCTTCTTGGTGCGAAGATGCCGATGTCTGCGGATACACAGAAAGAGACATTCCAGATGATTATTGAAGATACATTGGGAGAAGATGGTGATTACGAGACTGTCCGCAACATTCACGAGACATTGAATGATATGATCGAAGAACACAAAGAAGAACCGGATCCGCTGACATTGGATAAAACGGATGTGAAGAAGATTTTCGAGCAGAGCGGTGTGCCGAATGAGAAGATGGAGAACTTTGAGAAGAACTTCGAAGAAAATGCAGGTGAGAAAGCAACGCTTCTGGCAAGCAATATCGCAGAGACAAGAAAGTTCAATATCGAGACACCGGATGTTGTGATTAAAGTAAATCCGGACAGAATGGATCTTGTAGAGACAAGAATGATCGACGGAAGACAGTGCCTTGTGATTCCTGTGGATGACCACATTGAGGTCAATGGGATCAATGTCAGAACGATGAAGGTAAAAGGCGTTGCAGAACCGAAAGCAGGTGGTTCTGGTGAAGCTGTGGAAAATGCAGAGGATGATATTGTTCCGTTTGATGAAGATTAATTGACGGGGAAAGAAATAGAGAAAACGTACAAAGAGGATTCCTGCCTGAAAATATTTCCATTTATTTAAAATGAAATATTTTCAGGAGGGAATCCTCTTTGCAGTCTTCTTTGAATAAAAACAGGTAGAAGAATAGTAACCTTAGATGATCGTATACTGCATCAGTTCATAGTGCAGTTTACAACCTTCTACAATCTCAGCCGGGAGCAGTGCTCTGGCTACGAGTTTTAACTCTTCATCCGGAAGATCAACTCTTCTTAAGTGTGCATAATCTCCGTCGATCTGTTCTACGATATAATCACATACTAACATTTTAAAATCTCCTTTTAAACACGATATAGTATTAGAAATATTTTATCATGAATTATAAAAAAGTAAAGAATAAAGGTGAGTTTGTAAGCGAACGATGTGATGAGAAGATAAAAAGTGCCAAAAACAGACAGTTGTAGATTTATCCTTCGTGTATTATAATATTGCATACCGACTAAACAGGTCTGAGAAAGGTTGGGGATTACAGACATCTGTGAATTAGGACCGAAAAATAGTATTGGAGGATTCTTCCTATGAAAAAATCTAGTTTTTTCAAAAGCCTGCCATTTAAACTTCTGGTAGGTGTTGTGATTGGAATTCTTGCCGGACTTGCTCTTAATGCAAATGACGGGACAGGTTTGACAAATGCAATTCTGAACATTATTGTAACTTTGAAATATGTTCTGGGACAGATTATTTCATTCTGCGTTCCGCTGATCATCATTGGATTTATCGCACCGTCCATTACAAAGATGGGAAATAATGCATCGAGATTACTTCTGCTTGCAGTATGTATTGCATATGTATCTTCTGTTGGGGCTGCGTTATTCTCTACAGCAGCAGGATACGCGCTGATCCCGCATCTTTCTATTGTGACAGATGTAGATGGACTGAAAGAACTGCCGGAGATGGTGTTTGAACTTTCTATCCCACAGATCATGCCGGTTATGAGTGCACTTGTATTTTCTATTATGATCGGACTTGCAGCGGCATGGAATAAGGCAAAATTAATCACAGGAATGTTGGAAGAATTCCAGAAGATCGTGCTTTCCATCGTGTCAAGGATTTTGATCCCAATCCTTCCGTTATTTATTGGATTCACATTTTGTTCTCTGGCATATGAAGGATCCATCACAAAACAGCTTCCGGTATTCCTTAAGGTTATCATTATTGTTATGATCGGACATTATATCTGGATGGCACTTCTTTATACAATCGCCGGTGCTTATTCAGGAAAGAATCCACTGGAGGTTGTGAAGCATTACGGACCGGCATATCTGACAGCCGTTGGAACAATGTCTTCCGCAGCAACACTTGGAGTTGCTCTGCAGTGTGCAGGAAAGGCGAAACCATTAAGAAAAGATATGGTACAGTTTGGAATTCCGTTATTTGCTAATATCCATCTGTGTGGATCTGTACTCACAGAAGTGTTCTTCTGTATGACAATCTCACAGATTCTGTATGGAAAACTTCCGTCAATTCCAACAATGCTTCTGTTTTGTATACTTCTTGGAGTATTTGCAATCGGTGCACCGGGAGTTCCGGGAGGAACAGTTATGGCATCCCTTGGACTTATCACAGGAGTCCTTCTGTTTGATGATGCGGGAACAGCACTGATGCTTACAATTTTCGCACTTCAGGATAGTTTTGGAACAGCTTGTAATGTGACCGGGGACGGAGCACTTACGTTGATTCTTACAGGATATGCGGAAAGACATAAGATTCCGGAGAAGTCAGATGAGATGCTGAATATTGAATTTTAATAATTGATTTTAAGGGCAACTATTATAGTTGTCCTTTCTTTTTGCCAAAACATTGAATTTTAGTACTATTCTGTGGTACAATCGTTTGGTATAAAAAAAGTAATCGTCTGGTTGATATTTGCAAGGGGAATGTGGATATCAACAGCATTTTCAGATTGAGAGGTGAAAAAAATGGGATTTACACATTTTGATGAAAAAGGAAAGGCCATTATGGTGGATGTGACGGAGAAGCAGGACACAGTCCGGGAAGCAACCGCCACGGGAAAGATCACGGTGAATGAAGAAGTGTTCCGTGCTGTCAAAGAAGGAACTGCAGGCAAAGGGGATGTACTTGGAGTTGCGACAACAGCAGGGATTATGGGAGCAAAGAGGACATCGGATCTGATTCCGATGTGTCACATTCTTCCGATCACAAAGTGCAAGGTAGAGTTCGAGATGGTTGAGAGTGAACTTGCAATTTATTGTAATTGTACGGTACGTGTGACCGGGAAGACAGGCGTTGAGATGGAAGCTCTGACAGGAGCAAGTGTAGCACTTTTGACAGTTTACGATATGTGCAAAGCGATGGATAAAAAGATGGAAATTGGGGAAATCTATCTGGTCAGAAAGAGCGGCGGTAAGAGTGGGCTGATCAACAATGGATATAAGAAGGAAAGAAAAGAAGGCGAAAAGTAAAGTGGAAAAGAAAGAACAAAGATGGAAAGCAGCGGTAGTGACACTGAGTGATAAAGGATATGCAGGAGAGCGGGAGGATAAGAGTGGACCGCTTCTTTGCAGTATGTTAGAAGAAGCTGGATATGAAGTGACAGAAGTAAGACTTCTTCCGGACGAGCAGAAGATGATCGAACAGTGTCTCTGCGAACTTGCAGATGAGAAAAAAGTGGATCTGATCGCAACAACCGGAGGAACAGGTTTTGCACCGCGTGACTGCACACCGGAAGCAACATTTGCCGTGGCGACAAAGAATGCACCGGGAATCGCAGAGGCGATGAGACTGGCTTCACTTCAAGTGACACCAAGAGCTATGCTTAGCCGTGGCGCTTCTGTGATCCGTAATCAGACATTGATCATTAATTTTCCGGGAAGTCCGAAGGCTGTAAAAGAGAATCTAGAAGCAGTACTTCCATCTCTGGAACATGGTCTTGCAATTCTTACAGGAAATGCAAGTGAGTGTGGAAAACCAGTTTCTGAAGGAAAGTAAAACAGTAATGTAAGAGATAAATAATATGAGGTATGTAAGAGATGATCGATCAATATGGAAGAACGATAGAATATCTGCGCATCTCTGTGACGGATCGTTGTAATCTGCGCTGTGTCTACTGCATGCCGGAAGAGGGCATTGAGCAGCTGCCGCATGAGCAGATTCTGACTTTTGATGAAATCGAGAGGATTTGTAGAATCAGTACAGAGTTGGGGATTTCCAAGATCAAACTGACCGGTGGGGAACCGTTGGTGAGAAAAGGATTGCCGGACTTATTGGGGAAAATTAAGAGAATTTCGGGGATCGAACAGGTGACATTGACAACAAACGGAATTCTTCTTAAAAATCAGTTGGACGAGTTGATGCGTCAGGGGCTGGATGCAGTGAATATCAGTATTGATACATTGGATGAAACGTGTTACCATACAGTGACAAGATGTGGGGAATTAAATCAGGCACTGGAAGGACTGCAGGCAGCACTCGAATATCCGAATCTGCGTGTGAAGTTAAATTGTGTGCCGATGAATCAGTCAGAAGAAGAGTATATTCAGATGGCAGAGTATGCAAAGGAGCATCCGGTAGAGGTTCGTTTTATAGAAATGATGCCGATCGGGATGGGAAAAGCCTGTCAGGGAAAATCAAGAGATGAGCTTCTGGAACTTTTAGAGAAAGCATTAGGAAACGCTGAACCGTATGAAAAACATTTGGGGAATGGTCCGGCAGAGTATGTGAGCTTTTCGGGATTCCAGGGCAGAATTGGATTTATCAGTGCAGTGAGTCACAAGTTCTGTGATTCCTGTAACCGGATCCGGCTCACAGCGGAAGGATATCTGAAACTCTGTTTGCAGTATGAAAGTGGAATTGATTTAAGAAAACTTTTAAGAAGCGGTGCAACGGATGAAGAACTGAAAGAAGCAATGCGTCAGGCAATCTGGAAAAAACCGGCCTGTCACAATTTCTCGGATGAGCGAAGAGATGAAGAAGTTGGTCAGAAAAAAGAACATCGGGCCATGTACGGAATCGGTGGTTAGATCAGTAATGAAATAAAATCGTTACTGTTCACTCCCGTGTCAATCACTCCGCTGATTGACACGGAGGATGCGTGTTTTGACTTGAATGCATCTCGCCCCATCGCCAAAGGCGATTTAAAATGGCGAGATGCGTTGCTGGTCGCACATCGTGTGAACAGTAACATAAAATCAGTGACAGAAAAGTAACAGTGCAGATCATGCACAAAAATTATAAAAGTGAAAAAGTAATTTGAGAGGTATAGAAAAATGGGAAAAGTAATAGCAATTTGTACAAGTCCGGCAAAGGGAACACAGAAGACAAGAATCGAGGAAGGTACATTTATTGAAGATTTTGGTCTGGAAGGAGATGCACATGCAGGAAAATGGCATCGTCAGATCAGTCTTCTTTCTTATGACAAGATCGAGGCATTCCGTGCAAGAGGTGCAGAAGTAGAAGATGGCGCATTTGGAGAAAATGTGATCGTTCAGGGGATTGATTTCCGTAATCTTCCAGTTGGAACAAGATTAAAATGTAATGATGTTTTGTTAGAGATGACACAGATTGGAAAAGAATGTCATCATGGCTGTCAGATCTTCCAGAAAATGGGAGAATGTATCATGCCACGAGAAGGGGTATTTGCAAAAGTGCTTCATGGTGGTAAAATAAAAGCCGGAGATGAAATGATCGTGCTTGCAGCAGACGAATAAGGGGAAAATTACCTGGGAAATATTTCTGCAACGGTACGGAACAGATGCGATTGGAAGGAAATGAATGAGAAAGAAGCAATGGATGGCGGCGGCTCTTGTGGGGCTTGCAGTTATTCTTGTCGGCGTGGGTTCCGGCAACGTGAAGACAAGACAGACGAAGAAAGACAAGCAGGAAAACACGCAGATTGTTAGTGGAGTTCAGATTGTTACAGAAGACGGAAAGAAGTACTATGACTTCCAGGATGTGAAAGAGAATAATTACAGAGCAAGGCTTCTGGAACAAGTACCGAGGAATTCTTATGATTTTAGCAATCTGGCATTAGATGAAGAGACAGGATATCTTTCGTATAAAGATACGAAGGGAAAAGTGTCAGCGAAAAAAGGAATTGATGTTTCGGAGTTCCAGGGAGAGACAATCGACTGGCAGCAGGTGAAGGAAAGCGGAATCGAATTCGTGATCGTAAGACTTGGATACCGTGCATATGGAGAGAGCGGCGCGTTAGTTGAAGATGCCATGTTTGAACAGAATGTACAAGGCGCATTGGATGCCGGTCTGGAAGTCGGTGTCTATTTCTTTTCCCAGGCAATCTCAGCAACGGAGGCAGTCGAAGAGACTGACTTTGTTTTGGAACATATCCAGCCGTATCAGATTACAGGACCTGTTGTCTATGACACAGAAGAAATCAAAGATGATACAGCAAGAACAGACCAGAATACAAGGGAAGACTTTACGAATTTTTGTAAAGTCTTTTGTGACGGAGTGAAACAGGCTGGATATCAACCGATGATTTATGCTAATATGAAATGGATGGCATTTACCTTGAAGATGGAAGAGCTGACAGAATATGATTTCTGGTATGCGGATTATCATGAACTTCCGCAGTGTCCATATGATTATAAGATGTGGCAGTACAGTGAGGCCGGTACGGTTCCGGGAATTCGTGCAAGCGTAGATTTAGATTTGTGGTTTCAGGAGGAAAACTAGATGAAATGGAATAAATTCAGATTGAAGACAACAACAGAGGCAGAGGATATTGTAAGCAGTATGCTGGCAGATCTTGGGATTGAAGGTGTTGAGATCGAGGATAAGATCCCGCTGACAGAGTCTGATAAAGAGCAGATGTTTGTTGATATTTTACCGGAGATCGAGGCAGATGATGGTGTGGCTTACTTAAGTTTTTATCTGGAAGAGGATGAGGACAAAGAGAAAGTTCTGGCAAATGTGAAGAAAGAACTGGAGGAGATGTCTGCTTATGTAAATGTCGGAGCCTGCGAGATTGAAGAATCCCAGACAGAGGATGTAGACTGGGTGAATAACTGGAAAAAGTATTTTCATCAGTTCTATGTGGATGATATTCTGATTATTCCATCCTGGGAAGATGTAAAGCCTTCGGATGAAGATAAGATGGTGATTCATATTGATCCAGGTACAGCATTTGGTACAGGAATGCATGAGACAACACAACTTTGTATCCGTCAGATCAGAAAGTATACAACAGAGACGACAAAGATTCTTGACGTGGGATGCGGAAGCGGAATTCTTGGAATGCTTGCGCTGAAGTTCGGAGCAGAGTATTCTGTTGGAACAGATCTGGATCCGTGTGCAATCGATGCTACATATGAGAACATGGAGAACAACGGAATTTCCAAAGATAAATATGAAGTAATGATCGGAAATATTATCAATGACAAAGAAGTTCAGGATAAGGTTGGATATGAGTGTTACGATATTGTGGCAGCGAATATCCTTGCACCGGTTCTTGTAGAACTCACACCAGTGATCGTGAACCAGCTGAAACCAGGCGGAATCTATATCACAAGTGGAATTATCGATGATAAAGAAGAGATGGTGAAAGAAGCTGTTGCAAAAGCCGGGCTGGAACTTCTGGAGGTCACATATCAGGGTGAATGGGTATGTGTGACAGCGCGCAAGAACGCATAAGGAGAAATAAGATGCAACATTTTTTTGCAGATCCATCCTGCGTGGACGGAGAACAGATCCGTCTGGCAGGAAGTGATGTGAATCATATGAAGAATGTACTCCGCATGAAACCCGGTGAGGAAGTGTGGGTCAGTGATGGAGAAGGAATGGATTACTTCTGCAGTGTGGAAGGTTATGAGGAGAAGGAGGCAGTCCTTCGCGTTGTGAAAAAAGAAGTGTCTCAGACAGAACTGGCTTCCCGTCTGATCTTATTCCAGGGACTTCCGAAAGGGGATAAGATGGAATGGATCGTGCAGAAGGCAGTAGAGCTTGGAGCTTATCGTATTGTTCCGTTTGCGGCAAAGCGTTCGGTTGTAAAGCTGGATCAGAAGAAAGCCGGAAAGAAGAGAGAACGCTGGCAGGCAATCGCCAAGGGGGCTGCGGAACAATCGAAGAGAGGAATTGTGCCACAAGTGCAGGATGTGATGAGCTTTCAGGAAGCGATGAATTACGCGAAAGAACTGGATGTAGTGCTTGTTCCTTATGAACTGCAGGAAGGGATGAAAGCAACAGAAGCTGTCATAAGTAAGATTGAACCGGGACAGTCTGTCGGTATCTTTATCGGACCGGAAGGCGGGTTTGACGAGAGCGAAATCGAGCAGGCGAAAGAGGCCGGAGCGATCCCAATCACACTTGGAAAACGTATTTTAAGAACAGAGACAGCAGGACTTACAACATTGTCAATTCTGATGTATCATTTAGAATGCCGGGAACAGTTGGACGATAAAAACATAAGATAATAGAAAGACGTTGCCGGTTGCAGACGCCTGTGAATGGTAACAGAGTTAGAAAAGGGAAGACAAAATGGAAGCATATTTGGATAATTCAGCCACAACCAGAGCATATCCGGAAGTGGGAGATCTTGTATATAAAGTAATGTGTCAGGATTATGGCAATCCATCCTCCATGCACCGAAAAGGTGTAGATGCGGAGCATTATGTAAAGGAAGCCAAGGAAACGATCGCAAAGGTTCTTAAGGTAAATGCGAAAGATATTTACTTTACATCAGGAGGAACAGAGAGTGATAATCTTGCACTGATCGGATGTGCAAGAGCAAACAGAAGAGCGGGAAATCACCTGATCACAACTTCAATCGAGCATCCTGCAATCTTAAATACAATGCGTTATCTGGAAGAAGAGGAAGGGTTCCGTGTGACATATCTTCCGGTAGATGCGAGTGGAAGAGTGAATCTGGAAGCATTGGAAGAAGCACTTTGTCCGGAGACGATTCTCGTATCAGTTATGTATGTGAACAATGAGGTTGGAACACTTCAACCGATTGATGAAGCGGTAAAGATTGTAAAAGAGTATAATTCTTCTATTCTTTTCCATTCGGATGCAGTGCAGGGATTTGGAAAATATCACATTTATCCAAAACGTCAGAAGATCGACCTGTTAAGTGCGAGTGGACATAAGATTCATGGACCGAAGGGAACCGGATTCCTCTATGTGGGCGAAAAGGTGAAGATTAAACCGATTCTTTTCGGAGGAGGACAACAGAAGGATCTCCGTTCGGGTACAGAAAATGTTCCGGGAATTGCAGGGCTTGGGCTTGCAACAAAGATGATTTACAATGATCTGGATATGAAAGTAGCTCTGATGCGTGAACTGAAGGATTATTTTATTGAGCAGGCAGGAAAGATTGAGAATACAACAGTCCATGGTCTGAAAGATGAAGGAAGTGCACCACATATTATCAGTCTTGGAATTGCAGGAATCCGAAGTGAGGTTCTTCTTCATACACTGGAAGATAAGGGGATTTATGTCTCATCAGGATCTGCATGTGCATCGAATCATCCGGCAGTAAGCGGTGTTCTCAGAAGCATTGGGGCGGCACAGGAATATCTGGATGCGACGATTCGTTTCAGTATGTCAGAATTTACTACAAAAGAAGAAATTGACTACACGCTGGAAACACTATATAATTGTATACCGATGCTGAGAAAATATACGCGTCATTAATTGACGTCGATTCATAAAGGAGAAAAAGCATGAAATTTCATTCATTTCTGATAAAATACGGCGAGATCGGAATTAAGGGAAAGAACCGTTATATCTTTGAAGATGCACTGGTACGTCAGATTCGTTATGCTCTGCAGGGCGTAGACGGAGAATTTCTTGTACACAAATGTCACGGAAGAGTCTACGTGGATTGTGATGGAGATTATGATTTTGATGAGACAGTAGAAAGCCTTCAGAAGGTATTCGGTATTGTCGGAATCTGTCCGGTAGTCCGTGTACCGGTGGCTGAACTGGCACAGCTGAGAAAAGATGTTGTAGCTTATGTAGATGAAGCTTACGAAGAGAAGAACATGACATTTAAAGTTGATGCAAGAAGAGCAAAGAAGAGCTATCCTGCGAACTCTATGGAAATCAACTGTGAAGTCGGAGAAGCAATCCTGGAGGCATTTCCGGAAATGAAAGTAGATGTTCATAAGCCGGAACTTCGTATCAATGTGGAGATCCGTGAAGAAGTTTATATCTATTCCAGAATCATTCCGGGACCGGGAGGTATGCCAATTGGGACAAACGGAAGCGCAATGCTGCTTCTGTCAGGAGGAATTGACAGTCCGGTTGCCGGATATATGGTATCCAAGCGTGGTGTTGAACTCGAGGCAACTTATTTCCATGCACCACCGTACACAAGTGAAAGAGCGAAAGAGAAGGTAGTTGATCTTGCAAGACTCGTTTCTGCTTATTCAGGACCGATCAAGCTTCATGTTGTCAACTTTACAGATATTCAGCTTTATATCTATGAGAAGTGTCCACATGATGAACTGACGATCATTATGCGTCGCTACATGATGAAGATCGCAGAACATTTTGCAAAGAAAGACGGATGTCTTGGCCTGATCACAGGAGAGAGTATCGGTCAGGTAGCAAGCCAGACAATGCAGAGTCTTGCAGCGACGAATGCAGTATGTACACTTCCGGTTTATCGTCCGCTGATCGGATTTGATAAGAAGGATATTGTAGAAATTTCTGAGAAGATCAATACCTATGAAACTTCAATCCAGCCATTTGAGGATTGTTGTACAATTTTCGTTGCAAAACATCCGGTGACAAAGCCGAATATTGAACGAATTGAGAAGTCTGAGTTGAACCTTGCAGAAAAGATTGACGAACTGATGCAGACAGCAATTGATACTGTTGAGATCATTGAAGTGAAGCAGGGAGAATAATAGGAAAAAGAAAAGCTGCTCCAATGGAACAGCTTTTCTTTACTCTAAAAAATATGCGGACAAGCTACAAAAATAAAGTCCGCATGAGTTGTATTCAGATAGAATTATTTGATGATGTAAGCATCAAGTGCAGCAAGAATGTCATCAACATTGCTGTCAGCGTGGATGTTCAGGTCGATCGGTTTGGAAAGATCAAGGCTGAAAATACCCATGATTGATTTGGCATCTATAACATATCTTCCGGATACTAAATCGAAATCATTATCATATTTTGTGATAGTGTTAACGAATGATTTGACTTTGTCGATTGAGTTTAATGAAATCTGTACTGTTTTCATTTGAAATCCCTCCTTGAATTATACAATAAAGTTGGCTTCTAAGCCTAGGTATATTCTACGGGATGCAGTTTCAAAAGTCAAGAAATTAACGAGATAAAAGGAAAAAAGAGGTAGAAATAAATGAAGAAAGCAGCACTGCATAATTTGGGATGCAAAGTAAATGCCTATGAGACGGAAGCCATGCAGGAAATGCTTGAAAAAGCAGGGTATGAGATCGTTCCTTTCAAGGAAGGGGCAGACCTTTATGTAATCAATACATGTACTGTTACAAATATCGCGGACCGCAAGTCGAGACAGATGCTGCACCGGGCGAGAAAAATGAATCCGGATGCAGTTGTTGTCGCTGCAGGATGTTATGTCCAGGCGAAGGAAAAAGAGATTCAGGTGGATGATTGCATTGACATTGTGCTTGGTAATAATAAGAAGCAGAATCTGATCGAAGCATTGGAAGAGTATGAAAGAACACACAATGCAGATTGTAACGTAACAGAAAATGAAAAGAATGCAAAGAACCAGGAAAACGACAGAAAAGCAGAGATCAAGATGGAAGAGATCGGAAAAACAAAAGAGTACGAGAATCTTCACCTGACGAAGCCGGGAGATCATACAAGAGCTTATATTAAAGTTCAGGATGGATGTAATCAGTTCTGCACATATTGTATCATTCCATATGCCCGTGGAAGAGTCCGCAGCCGTTCCATGGAAGATGTGCTTGATGAAGTACGTACACTGGCAGATAACGGATATAAGGAGGTTGTACTGACAGGAATTCATCTGAGCTCATATGGAATTGATTTTGATAAAGAATATCACCTTCTGGAATTGATCCGGGCAGTCCATGAGATTGATGGAATTGAAAGAATCCGTCTTGGCTCTTTGGAACCGGGGATCATCACAGAAGAATTTGCAGAAGGGATTGCAAAGCTTCCGAAGATGTGTCCGCATTTCCACCTGTCTCTGCAGAGCGGATGTGATGCAACATTAAAGCGTATGAACCGTAGATATACAAGCAGTGAATATGCGGAAAAATGTGAACTTCTCAGAAAATACTTCCCAAATCCGGCATTGACAACCGATGTGATTGTGGGATTCCCAGGAGAGACAGAAGAAGAGTTCAAAGAGTCATATGATTTTGTAGACAGCATAGATTTCTATGAGACACATATTTTTAAATACTCCCGCCGTGAGGGGACAAAAGCAGCTGTGATGCCAGATCAGGTAGATGAACAGATCAAGGCGAAGAGAAGTGCACAATTAATTGAACTTGGTGAGAAAAAGCGTGCAGCATATGAACAGAGTTTCCAGGGAAAAGAAGTGGAAGTACTTGTAGAAGAGAATCTGGAACTGAATGGAAAAGAAGTACAGACAGGTCATACGAAGGAATATATGAAAATTGCACTAGAGACAAATGAAAATCTCAAGAATAGTATCGTAAAAGTTCAAATTGGGAAGGATTCGCAAATTATACATTGAATTTTGAATTCGGTTATATTAGAATTATAAGTAGGGTTTCTGGGTTTCCAGAGCGTTTTGCGCTGTTTGACAGAACAACAGCAAAGCCCTTCGGAAGAAGGAAATAGATACAAGAAAGAGAAGGAGGAAGAAAGATGAGTGATTTAAGTAGTACTCAGTTCTTTCAGGTAGAGCCGGGTCCGCAGATTTCTGCGAAGGATATTTTTGAGATCGTATACAAGGCTCTGAAAGAAAAAGGATACAATCCGGTGAATCAGATCGTTGGATATATCATGTCAGGAGATCCGACATACATTACAAGTTTTAACGGAGCAAGAAGCCTGATCATGAAGGTGGAACGTGATGAACTGGTAGAAGAACTGTTGAAAGCGTATATTGAGCATAATGCGTGGGAATAATCAGACAATGAGAGTAATGGGACTGGACTATGGGACGAAGACTGTAGGTGTTGCTATCAGCGACCCGCTCGGACTTACGGCCCAGGGAATTGAGACAATACAACGGAAAGAGGAGAACAAGCTGCGCCGTACCTGTGCGAGGATTGAAGAATTGATCAAAGAATATCAGGTAGAGAAGATCGTGCTTGGATTTCCAAAACATATGAATAATGATATCGGGGAGCGTGCACAGAAGTCATTGGAATTTCGTGACATGCTGGTTCGTCGTACAGGACTGGAAGTGATCATGTGGGACGAGAGACTTACGACAGTAGCGGCAGAGCAGACACTGATCGAGAGTGGTGTGAGAAGAGAAAACAGAAAGCAATATGTCGATAAGATTGCTGCTGTGTTCATTCTCCAGGGATATTTAGATTCGATTTATATGCAGAAAACAGCAGAATAGAGGAAAATCATATGGAAAAGGCAAAGTTTACTTTCAGTGATGGAAGTGGAGCAGATGAGTTCTTTGTACTTGAAGAGACAAAGATCAATGGTTCCGCGTATATTCTTGTAGTTGATTCAGAAGAAGATGACGCAGAATGCCTGATTCTCAGAGAAGTTGAAGAATCAAAAGACGCAGAGAAGACGTATGAGATCGTGGAAGACGATACAGAGCTGATGGCAGTTTCCAAAGTATTTGAGGAATTGTTGGAAGACGTCGATATTGAGATGTAATTACATGAAAGAAATACGAATGTAAGAGAAACTGCAGACAGGAATACTTTTCTCACTTTTGCAGAAGTGTCAGAAAAAAGTCTGGAGTTCTTTTTACAATATAGATAGGAGGCAGACAGATGGAAGCAGATAAGACACAGAAGCTTCTGAAAGAGAGGTTAAAGGAAAAGGGGCTGAAGGTGACTCACCAGAGACTGCTTGTTCTGTCCGTACTTGAAGAGAACAGTGGGAGTCATATGACAGCGGAAGATATCTATGATCTGGTATCAGAGGATTATCCGGAGATTGGGCTTGCCACAGTATACAGAACATTACAGCTTTTGTGGGATATGCAGCTGGTAGACAGGATTAATTTTGGGGATGGATGTGTGCGCTATGAGATCGGACATTTACTGAATGGGGAGACAAAGCACAATCATCATCACCTGATTTGTAAGAGATGTAACAAGGTAATGCCGTTTGATGATGACCTTCTGGAGAGTCTGGAAGATCATATCGAGAAGGCAACCGGCTTCCATGTCCTGGACCACGAACTGAAATTCTACGGACTGTGTAAAGACTGTATGAAGAAACAGAGATAGTGGAGGTGTATATTTTTTGAAAAAACAGAATAATGGAAAATTGCGTATCATACCGCTTGGAGGTCTGGAACAGATCGGTATGAACATTACTGCGTTTGAGTATGAAGACAGTATTGTTGTTGTAGACTGTGGTCTTGCGTTCCCGGAAGATGATATGCTTGGAATCGACCTTGTAATTCCGGATGTAACCTACCTGAAAGATAATATTTCCAAGGTAAAGGGATTTGTTATCACGCACGGTCATGAGGACCATATCGGTGCATTGCCGTATGTACTCAAAGAGATCAACATTCCGATTTATACAACCAAGCTTACAATGGGAATCATTGAGAACAAGCTGAAGGAGCATAATCTGCTTCGTGGAACGAAGAGAAAGGTTGTACGTCACGGTCAGTCAATCAATCTTGGAAAGTTCCGGATTGAATTTATCAAGACGAACCACAGTATCCAGGATGCGTCCGCACTGGCAATCTATTCACCGGCAGGTGTTGTTGTCCACACAGGAGACTTCAAGGTTGATTATACTCCGGTATTTGGAGATGCGATCGACCTGCAGCGTTTTGCTGAGATCGGTAAGAAAGGCGTGCTGGCACTGATGTCTGACAGTACGAATGCAGAGCGAAAAGGATTTACGCAGTCAGAACGTACAGTAGGTATCACATTTGATCACATTTTTGCAGAGCATCAGAATACAAGACTGATCATTGCGACATTTGCTTCGAATGTTGACCGTGTACAGCAGATCATCAACTCTGCTTATAAGTATGGCAGAAAGGTTGTTGTAGAAGGTCGTAGTATGGTGAATATCATTTCTACAGCATCAGAATTAGGATATCTGAATGTACCGGATAATACATTGATTGAGATTGATCAGATGAAGAATTATCCACCGGAGAAGATGGTGCTGATCACAACAGGAAGCCAGGGAGAATCTATGGCTGCACTGTCAAGAATGGCAGCTGACGTACACCGCAAGGTTACAATTCAGCCGAATGATACGATCATTTTCAGCTCCAACCCGATTCCTGGAAACGAGAAATCGGTTTCACGTGTGATCAATGAACTCTCTGCAAAGGGAGCAGAAGTTATTTTCCAGGATGCCCATGTATCAGGACATGCCTGTCAGGAAGAATTGAAGTTGATCTATTCTCTCGTAAAACCGAAATATGCGATTCCGGTGCATGGTGAATACCGCCATCTGAAAGCAAACGCAGGTGTTGCGAAGAGCCTTGGAATTCCGAAGGAGAATGTATTTATTATGCAGTCTGGTGAAGTACTTGAACTGTGTGATGATTACGCTAAAGTTGTAGATAAGGTTCATACAGGAGCAATCCTGGTAGACGGACTTGGTGTTGGAGATGTTGGAAATATCGTTCTTCGAGACAGACAGCATCTTGCAGAAGATGGTATCATTATTGTGGTTCTTACATTAGAGAGAAGAACGAACCGCCTGCTTGCAGGACCGGATATCGTATCAAGAGGATTTGTCTATGTCAGAGAGTCAGAGGAGCTGATGGATGATGCAAGAAAGGCTGTTTCAGAAGCACTTGAGAAATGCCTGAAAGGAAGACATACAGACTGGAATAAGATCAAGCTTGTGATCCGTGATGCAATGAATGACTATATCTGGAAGAAGACAAAGAGAAGACCAATGGTGATCCCGATCATCATGGATGTGGATGTGTAAGATATGATAGTAGATGAACGTATTATTACATTCATCAATTCTATGGATACAGAGAACAGTGAAATACTGGAGACAATTGAACAGGAAGCTCTGGCGGCGGATGTACCGATCATCCGACGAGAGATGCAGAGCTTCCTGGAGGTTCTCCTTTTGATGAAAAAACCTATGCGCGTTCTGGAAGTCGGAACTGCCGTAGGTTTCTCTGCGTTATTGATGAGTGATTACCTGCCGGAAGGTGGACATATAACAACAATAGAGAATTATGAGAAGAGAATCCCGATTGCGAGGGAGAATTTCCGCAGAGCGGGAAAGGAAGATAAGATTACTCTGATTGAAGGAGATGCGACAGAAGTACTTGCGGAAATGGAAGGAACTTTTGATTTTATCTTTATGGATGCCGCGAAAGGGCAATATATTCATTATCTTCCGAATGTGTTGCGACTGCTTTCGGATGGAGGCTGTCTTGTGTCAGACAATGTGATGCAGGATGGGGATATCATAGAATCCCGATTTGCGGTAGAACGCAGAAATCGTACAATACATGCGAGAATGCGGGAATATCTGTATGAATTGAAACACAGAGAGGATCTGGTCACATCTATTATTCCGCTTGGAGATGGTGTGGCAGTGAGCATAAAACAAGGAGTAGAAAAATGAGTAGACCGATCGAACTATTGATCCCGGCGAGCAGCCTGGAAGTGTTAAAAACAGCTGTAATTTTCGGTGCTGATGCAGTATATATCGGAGGAGAAGCATTTGGGTTGCGTGCGAAAGCAAAAAATTTCTCTATGGAAGAAATGAAAGAGGGAATAGAATTCGCACATGCACATGATGTAAAAGTGTATGTTACAGCAAATATTCTTGCCCACAACGATGATCTTGAAGGGGTAAGAGAATATTTTGAAGAGTTGAGAGAGATTAAACCTGATGCACTGATCATTGCAGATCCGGGGGTGTTTGAGATTGCAAAAGAGGTATGTCCTGAGATTGAGCGTCATATCAGTACACAGGCGAATAACACAAATTATGCGACTTATAACTTTTGGTATCGCCAGGGTGCAAGTCGTGTGGTTTCAGCAAGAGAATTGTCTCTGAAAGAGATTAAGGAGATCAGAGAAAGAATTCCGGAAGATCTTGAAATTGAGACATTTGTCCATGGAGCAATGTGTATCTCTTATTCCGGACGCTGCCTTCTGAGTAATTATTTTACAGGAAGGGACGCAAACCAGGGTGCATGTACACACCCATGCCGTTGGAAGTATGCAGTAGTCGAGGAAAAGAGACCGGGAGAATATCTGCCGGTCTATGAGAATGAACGCGGAACTTACATCTTTAATTCAAAAGATCTTTGTATGATCGAGCATATTCCGGAATTGATTGATGCGGGAATTGACAGTTTTAAGATCGAAGGACGAATGAAAACAGCACTTTATGTTGCGACAGTGGCGAGAACTTACCGTAAAGCAATTGATGATTATCAGAAAGATCCAGAGCTTTATAAGAAGAATATGCCGTGGTATTTAGATCAGATTTCCAATTGTACTTATCGTCAATTTACAACAGGATTTTTCTTTGGAAAACCAGATCATGAGACACAGATTTATGACAATAACACATATATCCGAGAGTATACTTATCTTGGAATTGTCGGGGCTGTTGAGAATGGGCTTGCAAGAATTGAACAGCGCAATAAGTTTTCTGTAGGTGAGACAATTGAGATCATGAAGCCGGACGGAAGTAATGTTGAGGCAAAGGTTCTTCGGATCCTGAATGAGGATGGAGAGGAACAGGAAAGTGCACCGCATTCAAAGCAGGTTCTTCATGTAGAACTGAGCGAGACACCAGCTCAGTACGATCTTCTCAGAAGACAGGAAGAGGATAAAGAAGTTAATTCATAGAAGAGTCTTAGAAAGTTCAAAAATATTGTCGGAGTTTTCCGATAGCACTTTTTTCGATACGGGATACATAGGAGCGGGAGATGCCCAGTTGTGCGGCAATCTCCCGCTGCGTGTATTCTTCTCCCTGATACAGTCCGTATCGCATTTTCAGTACAAGTTTTTCTCTTGGAGAAAGTTCATTTTCCAGTTTTTCATAAAGCTTTTGAATATTGTCCTTCAGATGAATCCGCTCTGGAATATCTGTTTCTGTAGATTCGATGATATCGTAGAGGTTGACTTCATTTCCTTCCCGATCTGTGCCAATCGGTTCATAAAGAGAGATTTCATGGCTGCATTTTTTTCTGGCGCGCAGATACATCAGGACTTCATTTTCTACACAGCGGGAGGCATAGGCAGCCAGACGATTTCCCTTTTCAGGATCGAACGTAATTACAGCTTTGATCAGGCCAATCGTGCCGATGGAAATCAGATCTTCCGGATCTTCACTGGTATTTTGGTATTTCCGTATAACATGGGCAACGAGACGGAGATTGCGTTCAATTAAAATATGCTTGGCTTCCAGATCGCCCTCGGTGTATCTCTGAATGTATTTTTTCTCTTCCGCCGGTGTGAGGGGATTAGGAAATGCTTTCAAGACAGCACCTCTGGATGCATTTAATATAGTTTATGAAAAAATGTGGAAATTGTGCTTTTCCATATGCTCAAGTTCTCGGAAACTGATTGACAAATCGATATTCGGAAGTTATGATATCTATACATTCTCGGAATGTCAGTTCCGAAAATCAAATCCGGCTGATTCAGCCAGAATTTCAGCAGCTTACAATGGGGTGTAAGAAGAACAGGTGCGCTTGTGACTGGGAAAAGGAAGGAGCGCATATGAGTTTTAGTACAGTAAAATCCGCAGCAATGGAAGGGCTTGCGGTAGAAATGGTCTATGTGGAGGCGGATGTCAGCAATGGACTTCCGATTTTTCACATGGTGGGATATCTGTCATCAGAGGTGAAAGAAGCAGCAGAACGCGTACGGTCTGCAGTCCGGAATTCAGGTCTTGAATTTCCGGCGAAACGTGTGGTGATCAATCTTTCGCCGGCAACTATGAGGAAAAGAGGAGCGTCATTTGATCTTCCAATCGCAGTGTCGATTCTGACGTCACTTGGCGTTTTACAACAGAATAGAAGAATGAAAGACTGTATGATCATCGGAGAACTGGGATTGGATGGACAAGTTAGAAAAGTTCCCGGGATTCTTTCTATGGTATCAGAGGCAAAGGCACAAAAAGTTACAAGCTGTATTGTTCCGAGAGAAAATAAAAAGGAGGCAGAACTTGTAGAAGGGGTTCGGATCATTGCAGTTGGAAGTCTCAGGGAATGTATCAGTTATTTGGAAGATGGAGACAGAACAGGTGGAGAACAGAGATATCTTGGTGAAAAAGAGGCTGATAAAATAGAAGACAGAGGAAAAGTGGGAGAAGAAGTACCTGATTTCGCAGACTTATATGGTCAGGAGAATGTTCGTCGGGCAGCGGAAATTGCTGTGGCGGGAGGGCATAATCTGCTTATGGTCGGACCACCCGGAAGCGGGAAGACAATGACCGCAAAATGTATGGCAGGAATTCTGCCGCCGATGAATTATGAAGAAAGTATGGAGCTTACAAAGCTTTATAGTGTTATGGGAATGCTGGATGGAAAGGAACCACTGATTTCCAGAAGACCTTTTCGAGAGGTACATCATACTGCAACGAGAGCAGCGCTGATTGGTGGTGGGATTGTTCCAAGACCAGGAGAGATCAGCCTGGCGCATAGTGGTATTCTATTTTTGGATGAACTTCCTGAATTTAAGAGAAGTGTTCTTGAAGTGCTCAGGCAGCCACTGGAACAACGCAGCATACAGATCACAAGAACCAGCGGAAATTATATCTTTCCGGCTGATTTTATGCTTGTATCTGCCATGAATACGTGTCCATGTGGAAAATTTCCATCGACAGCCTGTACATGTACGCCGGCACAGATTCAGGCATATTTAAGTAAGATCAGTCAACCGTTTCTCGATCGGATTGACCTTAGTGTTGAAGCTTCTAAAGTGGAATATCGGGATCTGGTGAAAGAGTCTGTTTCCTGTCCGGAGTCTTCGGCGGTGATTAAAGCGCGGGTATGTGAAGCAAGAAAGAGACAGAAGATTCGCTACCAAAACGCGAAGATTCGGTGTAACGCAATGCTTCATGGTGCAGAATTGAGTAAGTATTGCAGATTAAACGGAGAAGAAATGCGACTGATGGGGCAGGCTTATGATGTACTGAATCTGACGGCGAGGTCTTATCACCGAATCTTAAAGGTTGCGAGAACGATTGCAGATTTAGATTACAGTGAGGAGATAAAACTGGAACATTTACAGGAGGCGATCGGTTATCGGACATTGGACAGGAAATATTGGGGGAGGTATGTATGATGTGTGAAGAGATGATTTTTGAATACTGGTTTTCTACGATTCGAAAACTATCTGCAAGAAAAAAGTATCTGCTCCGAGAACTCATAGGAAGTGGAAAGAAGATATATTATATAGAAGAAACTGAAATTACAGGAATTGAATTCCTTACAGAGGAAGAAAAAGAGGGATTAAAAAAAGCCCGGAAAGAGAAAACGAAAGAACAATTAAAAGAAGAGTTTTACAAAATGCAGGAACATGGAATCGAATTTATTCCATTTTTTTCAAAAGAATATCCTCCGGGGCTGGCTGAGATACCAGATCCACCGTTTGCTCTTTTTGTGAAAGGAACGTGTCCGGGAGCCAAGAAGAGGGCAGCAATTGTCGGAGCAAGGGGTTGTAGTGGATATGGAGAACATTATACAAGAGAATTTGCGGAAGTACTGGCGGCAGCAGGTGTTGATATCATCAGTGGCATGGCGAAAGGAATCGATGGAACAGGACAAAGGGCAGCATTGAATGCAGGGGGAAAATCGTATGCTGTTTTAGGGAGTGGAGTAGATGTCTGTTATCCAAGGGATCATATCGGTTTATATATGGATATCATAGAACACGGAGGTGGAATCCTTTCGGAATTTCCACCGGGAACCCCTCCGCTTGCAATGAATTTTCCAATGAGGAACCGGATCATCAGCGGCCTGTCAGATGCGGTTCTGGTAATGGAGGCCCGGATAAGAAGTGGCTCTTTGATTACAGCAGATATGGCACTGGAGCAGGGAAAGGATGTTTATGCCCTTCCGGGACCGCTGGACAGTCCTTTGAGTGCCGGGTGTAATCACCTGATCCAACAGGGTGCCGGAATCCTTCTGAATCCTAAAAATCTGCTGGAAGAATGGGGGATTGAAACAAATGTTTTGTGCAGAAACACGGAGATAAAAAACGAGAAAAATAAAAAAGTGCTTGAAAGTACAGATGATTTGGTGTATAGTTGTGTCGGTTTGTATCCTAAGAATGTGGATCAGATTGCGCAGGAATCTCGGGTGGAGATCAGAAAATTGATGAGCATTCTTGTTACACTGGAACTGCAGGGATACATTCGTGAAATAACAAAGAATTATTATATCAGAATAAAATAGGAGTATAGTTTTTATGGCACATTATCTTGTAATCGTGGAGTCTCCTGCAAAGGTGAAGACGATTAAAAAGTTTCTAGGAAGCAATTATACAGTTGTAGCGTCACAGGGACACGTCAGGGATCTGCCGAAAAGTCAGCTTGGAATTGACGTGGAGAATGATTACGAACCAAAATATATTACCATTCGTGGAAAAGGAGAGATTCTTGCAACGCTCAGAAAAGAGGCGAAGAAATCAGACAAAGTTTATCTTGCAACCGACCCTGACCGTGAAGGAGAGGCTATTTCCTGGCATCTTGCTGCTGCCTTGAAGCTGGACGAGAAGAAAATGCGCCGTATTACATTTAATGAGA
Source organism: Mediterraneibacter sp. 210702-DFI.3.120 (assembly GCF_020561005.1). Taxonomy (NCBI): domain Bacteria; kingdom Bacillati; phylum Bacillota; class Clostridia; order Lachnospirales; family Lachnospiraceae; genus Mediterraneibacter; species Mediterraneibacter sp. 210702-DFI.3.120. Next base: position 42,405 of record NZ_JAJCNG010000006.1, read on the forward strand.
TTACAAAGAATGCTGTGAAAGCATCTTTGAAAGCACCACGCGATATTGACATGGATCTTGTAGATGCACAGCAGGCAAGAAGAGAGCTTGACCGTATGGTTGGATATAAGATCAGTCCATTGCTTTGGGCAAAGGTAAAGCGTGGGTTGAGTGCCGGACGTGTACAGTCAGTCGCACTTCGTATTGTTGCAGACAGGGAAGCAGAGATTGATGCATTTATTCCGGAAGAGTACTGGTCATTGGATGCACAACTGAAAGTAAAAGGTGAGAAACGTCCTCTGACAGCGAAGTTCTACGGAACAGAGAAGAAAAAGATGACGATCCATTCAAAAGAAGAGATGGACGAGATCTTAAAGAAATTAGAGAACGAAGAGTTCCAGATTACAGATATCAAGAACAGTGAGAGGACGCGTAAAGCACCACTCCCATTTACGACAAGTACGCTGCAGCAGGAAGCTGCCAAGGCATTGAACTTTGGTACACAGAAGACAATGCGTATTGCACAGCAGCTGTATGAAGGTGTGGACATTAAAGGGAATGGAACAGTCGGTGTGATTACTTATCTTCGTACGGATTCTACACGTATTTCAGAGGAAGCTGATGCAGCAGCAAGAAGCTATATTGCTGAGACTTACGGGGAAGCATATGTAGCAGAAGGAACAAAAACAAAGTCTGCAGATAAGAAGATTCAGGATGCGCATGAGGCGATCCGCCCGACAGATATTACACGCACACCGGCAGCAATCAAGGATTCATTAAGCAGAGATCAGTTCCGTCTGTATCAGCTGATCTGGAAACGCTTCACAGCAAGCCGCATGCAGCCGGCGAAGTATGAGACAACAGCAGTCAAGATCGGAGCCGGTGAGTACTGCTTTACTGTATCAACAGCAAGGGTTGCATTTGATGGATTTCGCTCTGTGTATGTAGAGGCAGAGGAAGAGAAGGAAGAGAGCAATGTACTGGTCGGACATCTTAGCATGGATTCTGTTCTTACAAAAGAAGAATTTGATCCAAAGCAACATTTTACGCAGCCGCCGGCACATTATACAGAGGCGAGTCTTGTAAAGACAATGGAAGAGCTTGGGATCGGACGTCCAAGTACCTATGCCCCAACCATTTCTCTGATCCTTGGAAGAAGATATATTACAAAAGAAGGCAAGAATCTTTATCTGACAGAGATTGGTGAAGTTGTTAATAATATTATGAAACAGTCATTCCCAAGTATTGTAGATGTTCATTTTACAGCGAATATGGAAGGTCTTCTTGATATGGTTGAAGAAGGAAAGGTTCCGTGGAAGGAAGTAATCCGTAATTTCTATCCGGATCTTGAGGAAGCTGTTGAAATTGCAGAGAAAGAGCTTGAGGAAGTTAAGATTGAAGATGAAGTAACAGATGTGATCTGTGAAGAGTGCGGTCGTAACATGGTGATCAAATACGGTCCGCATGGTAAATTCCTTGCATGCCCGGGATTCCCGGAATGCAGAAATACAAAACCATATCTGGAAAAGATCGGAGTTCCGTGTCCTGTGTGTGGAAAAGAAGTTGTTATCCGCAAAACGAAAAAGGGAAGAAAGTATTATGGATGTGAGGATAATCCGGAATGCGAATTTATGTCCTGGCAGAAGCCATCCAGTAAGAAATGTCCTGAATGTGGTGGATACATGGTAGAAAAAGGCAATAAATTAGTTTGTGCTGATGAAAAGTGCGGATATGTGGAAACAATTAAGAAAGAAGATTAAATATTTCAAAAAACAGAAAAACACAACGTTGCTATTTTCTGAATTGTATGATAATATAAGCTAGTAAGGAATTTGAAATTTGATTTGTGTATACAACTTGGGAAATAATAGTTACTGTTTGCTAGAAGTAGTGAATAAGAGCAAATCATGTGGAGGAGACAATGAGCGTACAATTATTGGATAAGACCAGAAAGATTAATAAGTTGCTGCATAATAATAACTCCAGCAAAGTTGTGTTTAATGATATCTGTGCGGTACTGACAGAGATTTTGGACTCAAATGTGCTGGTAGTCAGCAAGAAGGGAAAGATTCTTGGAGTCAGCAAAAGCAATAAGGTGAGAGAAATCAGTGAACTGATCACAGAATCTGTAGGATCTCATATTGATAATATGCTTAATGAAAGATTGCTGAGTGTTCTGTCTACAAAAGAGAATGTTAATCTGGAGACACTTGGTTTTTCTTCAGATGCTGTGGAAGGATGTCAGGCAATCATCACACCGATCGATATTGCCGGGGAGCGTCTCGGAACATTGTTTATCTACAAACAGGATGCAACGTATTCTATTGATGATATTATTCTCAGTGAATATGGTACTGCTGTAGTAGGACTTGAGATGCTTCGTTCAGTGAATGAAGAAAGTGCGGAAGAGACAAGAAAAGAACATGTCGTTCAGGCAGCAATCAGCACACTTTCTTTCTCAGAGCTGGAAGCAATCATTCATATCTTTAAAGAACTTGATGGTACAGAGGGAATCCTGGTTGCCAGCAAGGTAGCGGATCGTGTGGGAATTACAAGATCGGTTATCGTGAATGCACTTCGCAAGTTTGAAAGTGCAGGAGTAATTGAATCACGTTCTTCAGGAATGAAAGGAACTTATATTAAAGTTCTGAATGATTATGTATTTACAGAGCTCGAGAGGATTGAGAAAGAGCGGATGTAAGCAGAAGGAGAAGACAAGATGTACGAGGGAAATCCGGTTGATCTGCAGATGGAAAAAGTGATTTCAGCAGATGCTATTTTTGATGATACAACAAGAGTCTGTAAGGTGGATCATTATGATACAGAAGAAGATTACATTTATCTTGAAGTGATGGAAGATCCTCTGACAACGATTCTGCTGGATGCAAAATACAGATGTTATATTTCAACGGGGACAGAGCTGTTGTGTTGCTCCGGTGTTGTGAAAGAGAGATACCAGTCGGAAGACAGGAATCTACTGAAGTTTAAAATTGAGAACGGATTCTATGAGATGAACGAAAGAAGATCATAGAGAAGTTTTAGAGACGAAAGAAAAGCTGTGAGGCAGAGAAAGCCCCATGGCTTTTCTTTTATAAAAAATATGTAAACTGTGTTGACAAATGAAATGGGGAGTGCTATTTTATATTCATGGGTTAGCACTCAAGAGAAATGAGTGCTAATAAAGTAAGGAGGAATTACAATGAAATTAGTACCATTAGGTGACAAGATCGTTTTAAAACAGTTAGAAGCAGAAGAGACAACAAAGTCCGGAATCGTATTACCGGGACAGGCAAAAGAGAAACCACAGGAAGCAGAAGTAATCGCAGTCGGACCTGGCGGAGTTGTGGATGGAAAAGAAGTTGTAATGCAGGTTAAGGTTGGAGATAAAGTAATTTATTCCAAATATGCCGGAACAGATGTAGAGCTTGAAGGAGAGAAATACATCATTGTAAAGCAGAATGATATTCTTGCAATTGTAGAGTAATACCCAGACAAATATAAAGGAGATGCAGTTAAAATGGCAAAGGAAATCAAATACGGATCAGAAGCAAGAGCAGCACTTGAAAGAGGTGTGAATCAGTTAGCTGATACAGTTAAAGTAACATTAGGACCAAAAGGAAGAAACGTAGTACTTGATAAATCATTCGGTGCTCCGCTTATTACAAATGATGGTGTAACAATCGCGAAAGAGATTGAACTGGAAGATGGATTTGAGAACATGGGTGCACAGCTGATCAGAGAAGTTGCAGCTAAGACAAATGATGTTGCCGGAGATGGTACAACAACAGCTACAGTTCTTGCACAGGCAATGGTTCACGAAGGAATGAAGAACCTTGAGGCAGGAGCAAACCCGATCGTTCTGAGAAAAGGAATGAAGAAAGCTACAGATAAAGCAGTAGAAGCAATCCGTGAGATGAGCAGCAAAGTCAACGGAAAAGAGCAGATCGCAAGAGTTGCTGCAGTTTCTTCAGGAGATGATGAAGTTGGACAGATGGTTGCAGATGCAATGGAAAAAGTATCCAACGACGGAGTTATCACAATCGAAGAGTCTAAGACAATGCAGACAGAGCTTGACCTTGTAGAAGGTATGCAGTTTGACCGTGGATACATTTCCGCATATATGGCAACAGATATGGAGAAGATGGAAGCAGTTCTGGATGATCCATATATTCTGATCACAGATAAGAAGATTTCCAATATCCAGGAGATTCTTCCGGTTCTTGAGCAGATCGTTCAGTCTGGAGCAAGACTTCTTATTATCGCTGAAGATATCGAGGGTGAGGCACTCACAACTCTGATCGTGAATAAACTGCGTGGAACATTCAACGTTGTAGCAGTAAAAGCACCTGGATATGGTGACAGAAGAAAAGAGATGCTTCAGGATATCGCAATTCTGACAGGTGGACAGGTGATTTCTGAAGAACTCGGATTCGACCTTAAAGAAACTACAATGGATCAGCTTGGACGTGCAAAATCTGTTAAGGTTCAGAAAGAGAATACAGTTATCGTTGACGGATGTGGAGACAAGAACGCAATCGCAGATCGTGTTGGACAGATCAAGAAAGCAATCGAAGAGACAACATCTGATTTCGACAGAGAGAAACTTCAGGAGAGACTTGCAAAACTTGCAGGCGGAGTTGCTGTTATCCGTGTAGGTGCAGCTACAGAGACAGAGATGAAAGAAGCTAAACTTCGTATGGAAGATGCTCTGAATGCTACAAAAGCAGCAGTTGAAGAAGGAATCATCGGTGGTGGTGGATCCGCATACATCCATGTTTCTAAGAAGGTAAAAGAATTCGCAGAGACTCTTGAGGGAGATGAGAAGACAGGTGCCAAGATTATCCTGAAAGCACTGGAAGCTCCGCTGGCTCAGATCGCGAAGAATGCAGGACTTGAGGGAGCAGTTATTGTAAACAAAGTAAGAGAGTCTGAAGTAGGAACAGGATTCGATGCTTACAATGAGACATATGTAGATATGGTTGAGAAGGGAATCCTTGATCCGGCGAAGGTTACAAGAAGTGCTCTTCAGAACGCAACAAGTGTTGCTTCTACACTTCTTACAACAGAGTCTGTTGTATCTACAATTAAAGAGGATACACCGGCTATGCCAGCAGGCGGAGCAGGTGGAATGGGAATGATGTAATCTATCCATCAGGAAGATTTGCAGAATTTCTATAAGAATATAATAAAAGAGCTGTTACATAGAGATCTGTAGCAGCAGGAACAGAGGGTTCTATCACATTTTCGTAATGTCAGATAGAACCTTTTGTTTGTTCTAAAAAAGGCTCAGTTTGTCGCATAGATAATAAATAAAGGAGTACTTATAAGTAAAACTTAATAATAGAGGTTAAAATAAATCAATACAAATTATGAGCACATCAGGGAAAATACTCTTGACATCCTTCGGGAATTTCTGTAGTATATCAGTTAATAATTACAAAAGATTTTTAGATACATTAACTGCCATTTCAAAGCAGTTTCATGGGTTCTTAAGAAAGAGAGGTAAAGTATAATGGGTAAGATTATAGGGGAAGGTATTACATTTGATGATGTTCTTCTTGTACCGGCTTATTCAGAAGTAATTCCGAATCAGGTAGATCTGTCAACACATCTGACAAAGAAAATCGTATTGAATATTCCGATGATGAGTGCAGGAATGGATACTGTTACAGAACATAGAATGGCAATCGCTATGGCTCGCCAGGGTGGAATCGGAATCATCCATAAGAATATGTCTATTGAAGCACAGGCAGAGGAAGTTGATAAGGTGAAACGTTCTGAGAATGGTGTTATTACAGATCCTTTCTTTCTTTCACCGGAGCATACACTTGAAGATGCAAATGACCTGATGGCAAAATACCGTATTTCAGGTGTGCCGATTACAGAGGGACGTAAACTTGTCGGAATCATCACAAACCGTGACCTGAAGTTCGAGACAGATTTCTCTAAGAAAATCAAAGAATCCATGACTTCAGAAGGACTTGTTACAGCAAAAGAAGGAATTACATTAGAGGAAGCAAAAAGGATTCTTGCCAAAGCAAGAAAAGAGAAACTTCCGATCGTAGATGATGAGGGTAATCTGAAAGGACTTATCACGATCAAAGATATTGAGAAACAGATCAAGTACCCACTGTCAGCAAAGGATGAGCAGGGAAGACTTCTCTGTGGAGCAGCTGTTGGTATCACAGCAAACTGTCTGGAGCGTGTAGAAGCACTTGTGAAATCTCATGTAGATGTTGTTGTTATGGACTCAGCACATGGTCATTCAGCGAATGTTATCCGCACAGTGAAGATGGTTAAGGATGCATTCCCGGATCTTCAGGTGATCGCTGGAAATGTGGCTACAGGAGAGGCTACAAGAGCACTGATCGAAGCTGGTGTAGATGCAGTTAAAGTTGGTATCGGACCTGGATCTATCTGTACAACACGTATCGTTGCAGGTATTGGTGTACCTCAGGTTTCAGCTGTTATGGATTGTTACGAAGTTGCTAAAGAGTATGGTATTCCGATCATTGCAGATGGTGGTATCAAGTACTCAGGAGATATGACAAAGGCAATCGCAGCAGGTGCGAATGTATGTATGATGGGAAGCATCTTTGCAGGATGTGATGAAAGCCCGGGAACATTCGAACTGTACCAGGGAAGAAAATATAAAGTATATCGTGGAATGGGATCCATCGCAGCGATGGAGAACGGAAGTAAAGACCGTTATTTCCAGGAGAATGCAAAGAAACTTGTTCCGGAAGGAGTAGAAGGACGTGTAGCTTACAAGGGATCTGTAGAAGATACGGTATTCCAGCTCATGGGTGGACTTCGTTCAGGAATGGGATATTGCGGAACACACACAATCGAAGAACTCAAAGAGAACGGAAGATTTGTGAAGATCTCTGCGGCATCATTGAAAGAAAGTCATCCACATGACATTCATATTACAAAAGAAGCTCCGAACTACAGTGTAGACGAGTAATTGGGAAGTTTGCAGATTTTATGCAGACTGATAATTTGGAAGTACTGCGGATATTCCGCATTACCTGACGGGATGAAAAATCACATCCCTGATATAATAAAATAATATATAGGAACGCCTTGAGGAATTCCCGGAGGTTCAGTGAGAGCTGGATCTGCCGGGAATTTCTCTTTTATACGAATATAAAACAGTTAAGACAAAATTCATAAATGGTTAAGAAACATATGGTATAATAGCTGAAATAAGAAGATGTTTGTTTTAAACGATGGAAATGAGAGAATTAAAAATCAGGAGAAATACCGAATGAGTACGTCAAGACGAAATCAGCTGGCAGGGCGGAAAACATTGCCGAAGAATACACGAAGGAAGAAAAAGCGAGGCAGGAAAATGCTGCGGATCATAATGATCCCATTAATGATTTTACTGCTTTTTCTTCTTTTTAAATCCTGTATACAAAAGAAAAATCAATATGCTGATGTGGATGCTACGCAGCCGGAGATGGATGTACAGTTATTAGATGTAAATCCGTATTCCAGACCAGGGACAACAATTGACCATGTGAATGGGATTGTTGTCCATTACACAGCGAATCCGGGGAGTACAGCGCAGGATAACAGAGATTATTTTAATGGTCTCAAAGATAGCCATGAGACTTCGGCAAGCAGTAATTTTGTGATAGGATTGGAAGGAGAGATTATTCAGTGTATTCCGACCTGGGAGATGTCATATGCTTCAAATGACCGCAATGCGGATACGATTTCGATTGAATGTTGTCATCCGGATGAGAATGGAAAGTTTACTGATGCAACATACCGCTCACTTGTACAACTTACAGCATGGCTTTGTGCAAAATATGATCTGACAGCAGATCAGGTGATCCGTCACTATGATGTAACCGGAAAAATCTGTCCGAAATATTTTGTAGAGGATGAGGACGCATGGGTAGAATTCAGGAGAAATGTGCAGGATGCGTTGGAAAAACAGTAGACATCATTTCACTGAATTGTTATAATGAAATCAATTCTTGGGATCATAGAAGAATTGATTTCAAAGCTTACGGAGTTAGATGAAAATAATGTTTGAAAAATTTTTTCCAGATGAATATTTGGGATCGACTTATAAGATCCCTTTTGAAAAACTATATGAGCAAGGATACCGGGGGGTAATCTTTGATATTGATAATACATTAGTTCCTCACGGTGCACCGGCAGATGAACGTGCAAAGAGACTGTTTCAGAGACTGAGAGAGATTGGTTTTGAAAGCTGTCTGTTGTCCAACAATCAGAAAAAACGTGTAGAGATGTTTAATCAGGAGATCCAGACACATTATATTTATAATGCGCTGAAGCCTGCAAGAAAGAATTATCTTCATGCGATGGAGATCATGGGAACAGATCAGACGAACACGCTGTTTGTCGGCGATCAGCTTTTTACAGACGTATGGGGCGCAAAGAGGGTCGGAATACACAACATTTTAGTGCATCCGATCAATCCAAAAGAAGAGATTCAGATCGTTTTAAAGCGGTATTTAGAGAAGATTGTGCTTCATTTCTATAAGAAGAGCAAAAAAAGATTGAAAAAAGTCGCAAATTAGTATAGAATGGTAGAAGCAAAAAGTCTGTAACGAACAGTTACATTGTCTGAACGAAATGCAATTAAGGAGGATTATACATGGTTTCAGCAGGAGATTTTAAGAATGGTTTAACAATTGAGATTGAGGGAAATATTTTCCAGATTTTGGAATTCCAGCACGTTAAACCTGGTAAAGGTGCAGCGTTCGTAAGAACAAAACTGAAAAACATCATCAGTGGTGGTGTAGTAGAGAAGACATTCCGTCCGACAGAGAAGTTCGAGAATGCACACATTGAGAGAAAGGAAATGCAGTATCTGTATCAGGATGGAGATCTGTATAACTTCATGGATGTAGAGACATATGATCAGATCGCTCTCAACGCTGATGTAGTTGGAGACGCTCTGAAATTTGTAAAAGAGAATGAGAATGTTAAGATCTGTTCCCATAAGGGTAACGTATTCTCAGTTGAGCCGCCGCTGTTCGTAGAACTGGCAATCACAGAGACAGAACCGGGATTCAAGGGTGACACAGCTCAGGGAGCTACAAAGCCTGCAATCGTTGAGACAGGAGCTACTGTTATGGTACCGCTGTTTGTTGAGACAGGTGATGTTCTTAAGATCGATACACGTACAGGCGAGTATCTGTCAAGAGTTTAATTACGAATTTAGTACAGTTTAAGCTGTATTTCAAAAAGGAATCTGTATTATGCAGGTTCCTTTTTTCTTTGACAAAATCAGATGAAATTCTCTGTTTTCACTAAAAAAATCAATTCGGATTTATGCAAAATTCTGGCTTGCTTTTTAAGGAAGGCCTGTCTATAATAAAGAACACATAATATTTGTTCTAAATTTTAAGAAATTCTATTTGGAGAGATTCTGAACTCTCCGGGAAATTCTAACTCAATTGAAATAGTACATTTCGTACTGGTTTCTCATTTTAATTTTATGAACCGCAATCAGGAAGGAGAAGAGTGAATTATACAGAATTTGTAAATGCGGTAAAGGAAAAACTGACTCAGGAGTTAAATGGAGGTGTCAGGGTAAACGTCTATACGACGAAAAAAAATAATGCAACAGAGCGTACAGGACTAATCCTGGAGACGCCGGGTGTTAATATATCGCCGACAATCTATCTGGAAGAATTTTTTGAACTATATGAAAAAGGGAAACAGATGGATTGGATCATTGAAGATCTGGTGGGGCTATATGAAGAAATCCGACAGGAAAAATCATGGGATTATGAGAGAATGCTTTCTTTCGAAGGGGTAAAAGACAGAATCATCTTTCGACTGATCAACACAGAGAAAAACAAGGAATTACTTCTGGATGTTCCACATAGAGAATTTTTGGATCTGTCACTTGTGTTTGCAGTACTTGTAGAAGCGGACAATGATGGGACGGCAGTGATGCTGATCAAAGATCTACATATGAGACAATGGAAGGTGACAAAAGAACAGCTTTGGAATGTGGCAAAAGAAAATACAAAGCGTCTGCTTCCGGCAGAATGTTTCGGAATGAATTTTGCAGTGTATGAACTGCTCAGCAGATCAACTCCGGGGGAACATGATCGGGAGAATTTGTTAAGAAGAACCTGGCATATTCATGAAGAACTGGAACTTCCGGAAAAAGATAAAATGTATGTTTTGTCTAATAAACTGAAAAATTATGGGGCGGCCTGTATTGCATACCCTTATATTCTGGACATGCTTGCAGGAGTCTTAAAGGAAAATTTCTATGTTCTTCCAAGCAGTGTCCATGAAGTGATCATCGTACCGGAATCCTCTCAGATCCGTCAGTCAGAATTAGAAAGAATGGTGCGGGAAATCAATGAAACGCAGGTGCCTGAGGAAGAAATCTTAAGCAATCATGCTTATTTTTATTATGCACAGGAAGGGAAACTTCAGCTGGGGAAAGAGATGTGTATCGACAGGGAGGACAATGAATGAAAGGACGCGGAGAGATTATAACAATCCTCTGCATGTCAGTCTTTTTGATCTGTATTCTCTATGCAATGACATATGGAGGAATTGTCAAGGCCGAAGAACTTGAAAAACAGCCTGAAGAGGCCGGAGAAAAAACGGAGGTTGATATTGAAGAAGAACTGCGCTGGGCAGAAGAAGTAAAAAAAATCCTGAAAGATATCGGTGTGGGATTTTGCGATGAAACGGAGGGTAAACAGGAGGAAGACAAGGAAGAAACTTTTGATCAGACAGATGAAAAGAAGATACAAAGCATAGGCGTATATGCAGCGGCAAGGGCAGGAGAAACTGTTTATACAAAGGCGATCGAAAGGGGAATCGGTGCAATCTATGTAGTTGACTATAATGACCCAAACTGGCCTGTGCTACAACATTGGAATGAAGGAAGACTTGGTACGAAATCAGGAGAAAGTCTGTATTGCACCAATCCAACATTAAAGTTTCAGGAGGGCAACAAAACAGCAGTAGATGCTTCAAAACGTTATAACAAACAGACCATTCAGATGATTGCGGCAATGTTCTATTACTACGATAAGAATAAATGCAACGGTGTGAGTTCGAATTACGATTATCTCTTAAAACAATGCGCAGTATGGTGGATCATGAATGAAGTACATCACTGGTATGGAGATATGGTTCAGATAGAAACAGGAAATAATGTAGCCTGTGGGAATGGTCATTGGATTTCAGCACACAAATCTGAGTATTATCAAAAAGGGATTGCATGGGCGAAAGAGAATTATAAATATTTTCCGGATGCATATGGGGTTATTTATGAAGGCAATGGCCAGCCGCTCAGTAAATGGGGCGGAACATACCAGCCGACCGGAACAGGCAGATTAAAGAAGGTGTCAGCGAATACTTCTGTGACAGAAAAGAACAGTTGCTATTCTTTGGAGGGAGCAGAGTATGGTGTTTATAGCAGTCCTACTCTTTCGGGCGCATCAAGAGCAGGAACGTTTAGAACGGATGCGGCAGGAAATTCGTCATCAGTTGCGCTGAACGCAGGAACTTATTACGTAAAGGAACTAAAAGCTCCTAAAGGTTATGCACTTGTAGATGAAGTGAAAACGGTTACAGTAAAATCCGGGCAGGAAGCGACAGTGACATTTTCAGACCCGCCGCAGATGAATCCTGTGGAACTTTTGTTAAAGAAAACAGGTATGGAACAGGAATATGTTGATCCGTCGGGAACAGCAGCGTATCAAGGAGCACAGTTTTTAGTGAAATTCTATGCAGAACTTCTGGATCCGGGAAAAAATCCGGAAAAAGCAGGGAAAAAGCCAGTCAGAAGCTGGGTCTTTCAAACAGATGCAAAAGCAGTTTGCCGTTATCAGGAGAAGTATAAGGTAAAAGGTGATGCATTGTATAAAGCGACAGACGGAACAGAAGCACTTCCGCTGGGAACTGTAACAATTCAGGAGATAAAACCGCCAAAAGGGTATTTCCTGAATGAGGAAGTCTTTGTTTGCCAGATAAAACCAGAAGGTACGGGAGAAAAAATAAATGTATATCAGAACCCTACGATACCGGACAGGGTTTTTCAGATCCATTTGGTGAAAAAAGCAACAGAGACAGGACATCCTCTTTCGGGAGCGCAATTTAAGCATATCAGACCGGATGGAAGTGAAAAGATTCTCACAACGGATGAAAAAGGGACTCTGAAAGTAATGCCATTATCTCAGGGAACGCACAAATTAAAAGAAGTAAAAGCACCGGACGGGTATCGGACAAATAATAATGAACTGATTTTTCAAGTTGATGAGAGCGGGAAAACAGAATTTTTATCTGAGGTAAATACAGAAGAAGGAGAGGTTATTATCGAATATACAGAGGATGGAATTGCGGTAGTGACGATAGAAGATAAGCCGGCCTGTTACAAGATTGAGCTGAAAAAGGAAAATGAAAAAGGTGTTGCACTTGCAGGAGCTGAGTTTACTTTATATGAAGACCAGGCATGCCAGAAAGAAATTGACCGGGTGTTGACGGATGGGAATGGAATTGCAATGTTCGAAAATCTGGAAGTAAAGAAAAAATACTATATGAAAGAAACAAAAGCGCCGACAGGTTACAGAATTCCGAAAACATTAGATGATGCAGATATTGTATATGAAATCTGTCTGGAAAGTAATCCGGAAGAAGGGAAGTGTCTGTTGGTTGTGAATGGAAAAGAATACAGAAGCAAAGATACTGCAGACAGCAAGATAAGTATTGAAGGTTCAATTAAGGAGTGGAATGTGAAAATGAAGATCATAAATCAGACAGGAAAGAAGCTTCCAGATACTGGATCGGCAGGAAAACCTGTGTTACTTACAGGAATTTTAGCTGTAGGAATCATGGCAATGATTTACAGAAAAAAAGAGCAAAAAAGATAGTAGTAAAACGGTGAAAATGAGGAGATGACAAAATGAAAAAAAGAATGATGAAAATTTGTTATATGATGACTTTAGCTGCGGTACTCTGTACTTCTGGAACAACAGGTGTGAATGGAATCAAATCTGTATATGCAGCGGAAAATGAAGTACAGGAAAGATCAGCAACTACAAATGGGGTTTTAAATCTTAATAATGGACCGGCAAGTATTACGATCAAAGGAAATGACGGACAGAGCCTGAAAGGAAAAAGATTTCTGGTATATCAGTTGTTTCAGGCAGAAAATGCGAAAGGAATGGAATCCATTAATTACACATTTAATCCGGAATACAAGAAATTTGTTTGTTATATCGTGGGACAGCGGATTCATAAGGATGAGAGAAATGTAACAGAGTATGAGGTGATCGACTATATTCAGTCTTTGAATACGCATCAGACAGAAGGTGCGCAGACCGCTCAGGAAAAGGAAGGAGCATACAGTGAATATCGTGTTTTTGTAGAAGAATTAAGAACCCATCTACAGAGAAATGGAAAAACAGGTCAATCTGTTGAAGTGACAAGTACAAAAGCAGACAATTCATTTGAAATTAAGGGATTGCCGTATGGATATTATATTATTGATGAAGTGACAGAGGTAAAAGGAACGAATTCGGCAGCCTCTTTGTGTATGGTAAGTACAGCTAATCCGGAAATGAATCTCAACATAAAATCAGACTATCCGGTTGTGACAAAAAAGATCCGGGAAGATGATGATCAGGACAAAGTTGGAAATCAGGGATGGAATGATTTGGCTGATTTTGAAATCGGGCAGACTGTTCCGTATCGGTATGAGTCAAATATGCCTGATGTTAACGGATACAACACCTATTATTACGCATGGCATGATGTGATGAGTGAAGCACTTACTTTCAAAAAGGATTCTGTAGCCATCCGGATTTATGAAAGTTCAAATGCAAGAAATTATTATGAATTGAAAGAGGGTGAATTTGAAGTAAAGGAAGCTCCGGGAGGAGGAGATACGTTTCAGGTCATTGTTTCTGATATGAAAAAAATCATAGACAGAGAGTTTAATCGTAAAAATGAAGCAGGAGAAAATAAATATGGACAGAAAATAGTGCTTACCTATCAGGCAACATTGAATGAAAAGGCAGCGAAAAATACAGGACGTCCAGGATTTGAAAACGATGTTCGGCTGGAATTTTCAAATGATCCGGATTCAGCGGTGAGAGGAAGTACAGGATATACACCGTGGGATACAGTTGTTTGTTTCACTTATAAAATCAATGCATTGAAATCAAATAACCATGGACAAAGTCTGGAAAATGCCAGGTTCAGACTTTATTCTGACGCTGGATTAAAAAATGAAGTATATGTAAAACAGGGAGAAGGTGGGTACATTGTAATTAACCGGGACAGTCTTGGAGGAAACGACCATACAGGTGGAAAGCAGCCGGAAAATGCGGTGGAGATGAAATCCGGTCAGGATGGAACATTTGTGATCTATGGATTAGATAGTGGCACCTATTATCTGAAAGAAACAGAGGCACCGGCAGGATACCGTCTGCTGACAGAGCCGATTGTGGTAAATATAAAAGCAAGTTTTCCAAATGATAGAAACGCATATGTAAAAGGAGACGGAAAAACAGACAAAGGATTGAAAAAACTGGAGACATCTGCGCAGATCAAAGAATTTATTAACGGAAACTGGAAAGAATCAGAAGTCAGTCTGACAACAAATGAAGGCGAAGGATCTGCTAATCTGACAGTAATTAATACAGTTGGAAAAAAACTGCCGGTAACAGGTTCTTCAGCAGCTGTTATCTGTATTACAACCGGAAGTGTTCTTGTTCTTGCAGGAGCAATGAGAAGAAACAGAAAAAATGCAAAGGAAAAACAATAGATTACAGTCAGATCTTTTACTATGGATAGGAGTTCTTTTGTGTAGTATACCTCTTTTGACTGGCTGGTATAGTCAGAAGAAAACACAAAATGTGTTGGCAACATATGAACAGGTTGTAGAACAGACAACAGGAGATGAAATTGAACAATTAAGGAATCAGGCTGATGAATATAATAAAAAGCTTTGGGCAGAATCGAAAGGAGTCAGGGAACAAAGCGAGTCTGACCAGGTGGAAGAGTATGAAGGTTTGTTAAATGCCGAAAAAATACAGACAGGAATGATGTGTGTACTGGAAATTCCGTCAATAGATCTCAGGCTTCCGGTTTATCATGGAACCAGCGAGGCAGTACTTAAGGAAGGTGTAGGGCATTTGATGGACAGTAGTCTTCCGATAGGGGGAGAAAATACGCATTGTGTGATGACGGGACACCGTGGGCTTGCAAGTGCGAGACTTTTCACTCGTCTGGATGAATTAAAGGAAGGCGATGAGTTCTTTCTGGAAGTACTGGGAGAAAAACTCGCATATAAAGTAGAAGAAATAAATGTAATCTTACCAGAAGAGGTAGAAAGTCTGGAAATCAGACCGGGAGAAGATCTGGTTTCGCTTGTCACATGTACCCCATATGGAATTAATACCCATCGGTTAGTGATTACTGGAAAGCGGGTTGTGTATGAAGAGAAAAAAGAAGAGGAAATCAAAAAGAAACGTCCGTCTGTCAGAGAAATAATCTTCACAATGATTCCAATTCTCTTTTTGGTATATGTTGTGATTGAAAGAATAAAAAGAAAGCGAGAAAAAAGAAATTGTGAGGGAAAGAGAAAAAGAAACAGAAACCAGAAAAGGAAATGTAAGCACTACAGGAGAAAGAAACGTAAAAGAAAGAAAAGCAGGAGACAAAAAAGAAAGATGCAAAAGACGGCAAAATGGGAAAATCAAATGCGGAATTCTTCTTCTTTTGATATGTTTTCTGGTGGTAGCAGTAAAGAACCCGGCGTTTGCAGAAACAGAAACAGGAAATATAGAAATCTGTATTGAAGATACCAGAGAACAAATTAAGAGAGAAGGTGTTACATTCCAGTATTCCAAAGTGGCATCTCTTGTTGATGGTGCTTACGAGATGGAGAAAAGATATGAAGATAAAGGCGTGGATCTCAATGAGGTAAGGTATGCCAGAGAACAGGAAGAGCTGGCGCGGACTTTGAGTAAATATCATTATAGTGATGGATTGTGCAGGACGGATTGTGATGGAAAAGCAACCCTTACGAATCTGAGGGCAGGAGTTTATCTGATCTATGTTGAAGATGAATCAGAATACGAGGTTCAGCCGGTTCTTGTCCAGCTGCCAAAATGGGAAGAGGACAAAGGGGCAATGAACTGGAATGTCAGGGTATGTCCAAAACAAACGATAAGGGAAGAGGCTGCAAAGACCGGAGATTCACAACAGGCAGGTGCATGGGCAATGCTTTGTCTTGGGGCAGGGATATTAATTCTTCTGCTTGCAGTGAAAAAAGATTAACCGCAGAAAGTTAGAGGTTTATTTGCCACTTTACATTTATACAGAATTGTGCTAGGATAAAAAAGGTTGTTAGCTGTACGAAATTAAATTTTCCTACTAACAACCGAGATGCGTCTGTAGCTCAGTGGATAGAGCGATGCCCTCCGGAGGCATGTGCGGCGGTTCGACTCCGCTCAGACGCTATAGGATAAAAAAGTCCTGTTATTTCAGCGCATTCAGATGGCTGATAATAACAGGATTTTTTCATATAGTTTTTTATTCACAATCTGCAAGGATGTGGTCTTTCATTTCAGGATCAAACCGGTTGTTTCTTAGCATTTCAATCTCATACTTATAAGGGGCATAAGATTTCTTTGCTTTTGTTACAGAAGGAATATAAGGAGTCTCAAGGATCTTCGGTACAGATTCGAAATCCGGGTGATGGACAATTGTAGAAATTGCATCAAAACCGATTTCTCCAAAGCCAATATTTTCATGCCGGTCTTTCGCGGCTCCTGGAATATTTTTGCTGTCATTGATATGGAAGACGGCAATCTGATCTTTTCCAAGCAGACGGTCAAAAGACTCCATAACATCATCAAAATGATGGATGATATCATATCCGCTGTCGCTTGTATGACAAGTGTCAAAGCAGACTCTCAATTTATCATTCTGGACAACTCCATCATAAATCCGGGCAAGTTCTTCAAAATTCCGTCCGATTTCTGATCCCTTTCCGGCCATTGTTTCAAGGGCAATACAGCAGTCAGTCTCAGCAGTGAGAACTTCATTGAGTCCTTTGATGATCTGTGCAGTTCCGATTTCGACACCGGCACCTACATGAGCACCCGGATGAAGGATCAGAGTATGGCTTCTGCAGGCAATCGTGCGGTCGATTTCTTTTGCCAGAAATTCTACGGCAAGAGAGAACGTTTCTGGTTTTACTGAATTACCGAGGTTGATGATATAAGGTGCATGAACGACAATTTCATCAATTCCGTGTTCTTTCATATATTCCCATGCTGGTTCGATATTCAATTCACTGATTTCTTTTCGGCGGGTATTCTGTGGGGCTCCGGTATAAAACATAAATGTATTGGCACCGTAAGAAACGGCTTCTTTCGCAGAACCAAGAAGCATTTCTTTTCCACTCATGCCAACGTGTGAACCTAATTTTAACATTGTTGGGTATCCTTTCTGTCTGATGTTACATCATACAGGTAACAGTATGTGTAAAGTTTTGGTTACATTATAAGTATTCGATATTTTTATGTCAATCAGTTTTGCGACTGGTTTCATTATCTTTGCACTTAATCTCTGTTAATCTCTGTTTACAGTATGTTAATCTCCGTTTACAGTAACGCTTGCTGTTCTGTTGGATACATGATAGAATAAATAGTGGCTGTTTGTCTCCAGAAAAGTTGGGAGGCAGAAAAGACAAACGAAAAGTAAAGAGGAGTGTGAAACTTTGAAGACATTACTGGAAATGATCACAATAGAAATGAAAGAAGCGTTCAAAGCAGCAGGATATGATGAAGAGCTTGCAAGAGTTACGCTTTCCAACCGCCCGGATCTCTGTGAATATCAGTGTAATGGTGCAATGGCAGGTGCGAAGAAATATAAGAAGGCTCCAATCATGATTGCGAATGCAGTTGTGGAAGAACTTGCAGATAGCAAGTATTTTGCATCAGCAGAAGCGGTGAATCCGGGATTTATCAACCTGAAGCTGGCACCGGAAGTTGTTGCAGAGTATTTGAATGAGATGGCAGCAGATGAGAATCTTGGTGTTGAAAAAGAAAAGAATCCGAAAAAAGTTATTATTGATTACGGCGGACCGAACGTGGCAAAACCGTTGCATGTCGGACATCTTCGTTCTGCGATTATCGGAGAGAGTATTAAACGTATTATCCGTTTTAAAGGAAATGATGTAACAGGAGATATCCATCTGGGAGACTGGGGATATCAGATGGGTCTGATCATCACAGAGCTGAAAAAACGTAAACCGGAACTCCCGTATTTTGATGAGAGTTTTGAAGGAGAATATCCGGAAGAAGCACCATTTACGATCAGTGAACTGGAAGAGATTTATCCTACAGCAAGTGCTTATGCAAAAGAGCACGACGATTATAGAGAAGAAGCACTTCATGCAACTTATCTGTTACAGAATGGATATAAAGGATATCGTGCAATCTGGAAACATATCATGAATGTGTCTGTAACTGACTTGAAGAAGAACTACGAGCGACTGAGTGTAGATTTTGATCTCTGGAAAGGTGAAGCAGATGCCCAGGCATATATTCCGGATATGGTTGAGATGCTCAAGGAGAAAGGATTCGCACATTATGATGAGGGTGCGCTTGTAGTAGACGTTGCAGAAGAGACAGATAAGAAAGAGATTCCTCCGTGTATGATTCTGAAATCTGACGGAGCTGCGCTGTATGATACAACAGATCTTGCTACACTGGTAGAACGTGAGAAACTGTATGATCCGGATCAGGTGATCTATGTTGTTGATAAGCGTCAGGAACTGCATTTTGTGCAGGTATTCCGTTGTGCGAAGAAAACAGGAATTGTAAAACCGGAGACAGAACTTACATTCCTTGGATTTGGTACAATGAACGGAAAAGATGGTAAGCCGTTTAAGACAAGAGAAGGCGGTGTTATGCGTCTTGAGAATCTGATCCGTGAGATTGATGATGAGATGTATAAGAAGATCATGGACAACCGTACAGTAGAGGAAGAAGATGCAAGACGTACAGCAGAAGAAGTTGGACTTGCAGCGATCAAGTACGGAGATCTTTCTAACCAGGCTTCTAAGGATTATATCTTTGATGTTGACAGATTTACTTCCTTTGAGGGAAATACAGGACCGTATATTCTTTATACAATCGTTAGAATTAAGTCTATTCTCAAGAAATATGCTGAGAATGGTGGAGTTCTTGACGGAACGATCAGACCGGCTGAGAATGATGCAGAGAAGTCTCTGATGCTTCAGGTAGTGAAATTCAATGAAGTGATCGATAATGTATATAAAGAGACAGCTCCTCATAAGTTGTGTGCATATATCTATGATCTTGCGAACGACTTTAATAAGTTCTATCATGAGACAAAGATTCTTGCAGAAGAAGACGAAGAGAAGAAGAAAGGTTATCTTGCACTTCTTACACTTGCGAAGCAAGTGCTTGAGACTTGTATTGATCTTCTTGGATTTACAGCTCCGGAAAGGATGTAATACGAATTATGACAGAAAATGGATTGATGGATGGTACAAGAACAGAAAAACTGTTTTACAATGACAGCCATCTTTCAAAATTTACTGCAATGGTTCTGGAATGTGAGCCGTATGAGAAAAAGGAAGGATGCTATGCGGTAGAACTTGACCGTACAGCATTCTTTCCGGAAGGCGGCGGACAGTATGCAGATACAGGAAAACTGAAGGATGCGAAGGTATCTGATGTTCGGGAAAAGAATGGAAGAATTTTGCATATTACAGATCAGCCGTTTGAAGCAGGAGAGATTGTTGAAGGCGAGATCGACTGGGAGACCAGATTTATGAAGATGCAGCAGCACACCGGAGAGCATATTGTTTCCGGAATCGTGCATGCAAGATACGGTTTTAACAATGTCGGATTTCATCTTGGAACAGAAGATTGTACGATGGATTTTGATGGAGAGATATCAAAAGAAGCACTGCAGGAGATTGAACTTGAAGCAAATCGTGCAGTGTGGAAGAATCTGACAATAGAAGTGTCCTATCCATCCAAAGAAGAGCTGGAAGAACTGGATTACCGCAGTAAGATTGAGATTGAGGGACAGGTTCGTATCGTATCGGTTCCGGGATATGATATCTGTGCGTGCTGTGCGCCGCATGTTGAACGCACAGGAGAGATCGGTATGATCAAGCTTGTTAATATGCAGCGATACAAAGGCGGCGTTCGTGTGACAATGCTCTGTGGAAGCCGTGCACTTACAGATTATGAGAAGAAGCAGGAACAGAACAGGAAAATTTCAGCGTTGCTCTGTGCGAAAGAATATGATACAGCAGAGGCAGTGGGACACTTGAAAGAAGAGCTGGATTCTTTGAAACGGACACTGGTGGAGAAAGAACGCCAGCTTGTACACGTCTGGGCGCAGTCTGTTCCGGAAGAAGAAAAAACGGTCTGTATGTTTTCGGAGGATATCAGTGCGGATGCCATGCGTCAGTATGTGAATGAAGTGCTTGGAAAAGAAAGAATTCTTTGTGCTGTGTTTTATGGAAATGATGCAGCGGGATACCGTTATGTGATCGGAAGCAGAACCCAGGATCTTCGTGCATTTTCCAAAATGTTAAATGCTGCATTCGAAGGACGGGGAGGCGGAAAGCCGGAGATGGTTCAGGGAACTGTAAAAGGTGAAGCCGGAAAGATCAGAGAGTGGATTCAGAAGATAGCGGAGGAATTGTCTTATGAAAAATGATCCGAGACGCTCCTTCTGGAGAGCTGCCGGTCCTTTACTTGGATTCTGGGGAATCCAGCTGGTGATGGAATTTGTGATTGAGTTTATAATCATTCTTCCTTTTATGGGGGAAGCATCTTCCAGGATGACACAAAGTGGAGAAGTTCTTAATTATCAGGAAATGATGAATAAGTACTATGAAGTGTTAAGTCCTGCGTTTGATAAAATCATAGGAGGTCAGATTGCGATTGCAGGGATTGCTACAGCAGCAACGTTGTTTCTGACAGTTACATTGTTTGTTATCGATCGAAAGAAAGAGCAGATTGCAGGGATACAGCGGATGGGGGTTCAAAAGCCACTGAAGAATTACTGGTCACTTTTTGTGATGGGAGTGATCGGAAGTATTGGTGCTACATGTCTGTCCGCTATGGCACAGGCCGTTTTGGTTGATCCGGAGTATATCCAGACCGCACAGAATATGTATTCAGCAGATTTTGTGGTCCAGATTATTGTATTTGGATTTGTAATTCCGATTGCAGAGGAATTTATGTTCCGCGGAGTGCTCTATCAGAGGTACCGGGAGACCAGAGGATTTTATTATGCGGCAATCTGGTCAGCACTGTTTTTCTCAGTCACACATACCAACACGGTACAGATGATTTACACTTTCCTCCTAGGAATTCTTCTGTGCTATATTTATGAGAAATTTGGTTCAATGAAAGCTCCGATTATGCTTCACGTTGTTTTGAATCTGGGCTCTTTGATCTTTACAGATATCGGAGTATTTAAATGGCTTGCCAGAGAACCGTTTAAAATGGCAGTGGCAGTGATCATCAGCACATTTATCTGTGCAGCTTGTTTTGTGTGGATTCAGAGAAGCGGGGATCCGGTGAGTACTCAGAAAACAGAAGAATAGTGAAAAAATACGAATGAAATAAATTGTACTAATAAAAATACAATCTTAAATTGTGCGCGATGAGGTGCGAAACCTTGTCGCGCATTTTCTTTTTAATCCAGTATTTTATTAAATAAAATCAAAGAAAAACAGAAATCTTAATAATTAATATTATTTTTATAAGAAAATCAAAATAATCTGACTATTAAAAGAAAAATAATAAAAAATCAAATAATCAGACAATTTACAAGAGTTTCCCTATTTACAGCCTAGGTAAAAGGGTGTATATTCTAGAAAAAGTTTTACACGACGTGAGAAAGAAATGATTGAATGCGCCGGACAAAGAAGATTTTAAAGTAAACTTTAGATTACAGGAAGAAAGGATAGCGACTATGAGGAAAGAAATGGAAAGTCAGAATCGTGGTCTTTACCGCGAAAGTTTTGAACATGATAACTGTGGTATTGGTGCAATTGTCAATATCAAAGGCAAAAAGACACATAGTACAGTGGCAGGAGCCTTGAGTATTGTAGAACAACTTGAGCACAGAGCCGGAAAAGATGCAGAAGGAAAGACAGGAGATGGCGTGGGTATTCTGACACAGATTCCTCATGGATTTTTCAAAAAAGTCTGTCAGCCACTTGGGATCAAGCTGAAAGATGAAAGAGATTACGGTGTAGGTATGTTCTTTCTTCCGCAGGATGAATTAAAACGCAATCAGGCGAAAAAGATTTTCGAGGTTATTGTAAAAAAAGAAGGATTGAAGTTCTTGGGCTGGAGAGAAGTTCCGATTCATCCGGACATTCTTGGAAAGACAGCAGTAGATTGCATGCCATGTATTATGCAGGCATTTATTGAACGTCCTGCAAAATACGAGAAAGGAATCGACTTTGACCGTCGACTGTATGTAGTCAGAAGAATCTTCGAACAGAGCAGTGATGATACTTATGTTGTTTCACTTTCCAGCAGAACAATCGTTTACAAAGGAATGTTCCTTGTAGGACAGCTGAGACTTTTCTTTGAAGATCTGCAGGATGAAGAATTTATTTCTGCAATTGCAATGGTACATTCAAGATTCAGTACGAACACAGCACCGAGCTGGCAGAGAGCGCATCCGAACCGCTTTATGGTCCACAACGGAGAGATCAATACGATCCGTGGTAATGCAGATAAGATGCGTGCCCGTGAGGAAACGATGGAGGCAGGATGTCTGAAAGGCGAACTTCACAAAGTACTTCCAGCAATCAATACTTCAGGTTCTGACTCCGCAATGCTTGACAACGCATTAGAATTCATGGTGATGAGTGGAATGGATCTTCCGCTTGCAGTTATGATCTGTATTCCGGAACCATGGATCAACAATAAAGAGATGTCCCAGAACAAGAAAGATTTCTATCAGTATTATGCAACAATGATGGAGCCATGGGATGGACCGGCGTCAATCTTGTTCTCAGATGGAGATGTTATGGGAGCCGTACTTGACCGTAACGGACTTCGCCCTTCCAGATATTACATTACAGATGATGACAATCTGATTCTTTCTTCAGAGGTTGGAGTTCTGGATATTGATCCATCCAAGATCGTGATGAAAGAAAGACTTCATCCAGGCAAAATGCTTCTTGTTGATACTGTTGCAGGACGCGTGATCGATGATGAGGAATTAAAAGAAAAATATGCAAATCAGTTCCCATATGGAGAATGGCTGGACAGTAATTTGATTCAGCTGAAGGATTTGAAAATCCCGAATAAGGATGTGCCAAAGTATACTGCCGAAGAGTGTACACAGCTTCAGAAAGCATTTGGCTATTCTTATGAAGACGTGAAAACTTCTATTCTGACAATGGCAAAGAACGGTGCCGAAGGAACTGCAGCGATGGGAATGGATGCACCGATTTCAGTCCTTTCGCAGAAACGTCAGCCACTGTTCGGATATTTTAAACAGTTGTTTGCACAGGTAACAAACCCACCGATCGATGCAATCCGTGAGGAAGTTGTAACATCTACAACAATTTATGTCGGAACAGACGGTAACCTTCTGGAGCAGAAGGAAGAGAACTGTAAGATGCTCAGAGTCAATAACCCGATCCTGACCAATACAGATCTTCTGAAAATTAAAAATATGAAAGTGGATGGATTCAAAGTTGCAGAGATTCCGATCACTTATTATAAAAACACAAGTCTTGAGAAGGCAATCGAGTATCTGTTTATTGAAGTTGACCGTGTGATCCGTGAGGGTGCTAATATTTTGATTCTGACAGACCGTGAGGTAGACGAATATCACGTTGCAATCCCGTCACTTCTGGCAGTATCCGGACTGCAGCAGCATCTGGTACGTACAAAGAAGAGAACCTCAGTCGCGATGATTCTGGAAAGTGGAGAGCCTAGAGAGGTTCATCATTTTGCAACACTGCTTGGATATGGAGCATGTGCGATTAATCCATATCTTGCGCATGAGTCGATCCGTCAGCTGATTGAGTCTAATCTGCTTCACAAAGATTATTATGCAGCAGTAGATGATTATAACTCAGCAGTAATTCATGGAATTATTAAGATTGCATCCAAGATGGGAATTTCAACGATCCAGTCCTATCAGGGAGCAAAGATCTTCGAGGCAATTGGTCTCAAGACAGATTTTATTAACCGCTATTTTACAGATACAGTCAGCCGTGTTGGTGGTATCGGTATTGAAGAAATTGCAGAAGATTACACAGCATTCCATACAGAAGCATTTGATCCGCTTGGACTGCAGGTTGATACGACACTGGACAGTGTTGGAAAACATAAATATAAAAGTGGCGGAGAAGAACATCTCTATAATCCACAGACAATCCATATGCTTCAGCAGTCCACAAGACGTGGTGATTATGAAATGTTCAAGCAGTATACAGAGATGGTTGATGAGGAAGGCAAGAAGATCAATCTGAGAGGTCAGCTTGATTTCAATTTCCCGAAGAAGAGTGTACCGCTTGATGAAGTAGAAAGCGTAGATTCAATCGTAACAAGATTCAAGACAGGTGCGATGTCCTATGGATCTATTTCAAAAGAAGCACATGAGACAATGGCGATCGCCATGAATATGCTTCATGGTAAATCAAACTCCGGTGAAGGTGGAGAGGATATTGAACGTCTTGACACAAACAGATGCTCTGCAATCAAGCAGGTTGCTTCCGGCCGATTCGGAGTTACATCCAGATATCTGGTCAGTGCACAGGAAATCCAGATCAAGATGGCGCAGGGAGCAAAACCAGGAGAAGGAGGACATCTTCCGGGTGGAAAGGTATATCCATGGATCGCGAAGACTCGTCATTCAACACCTGGTGTGAGCCTAATCTCACCACCGCCACATCATGATATCTATTCGATTGAGGATCTTGCACAGCTGATCTATGACTGTAAAAATGCAAATAAAAATGCAAGAATTTCTGTGAAACTGGTATCAGAAGCAGGTGTAGGAACAGTCGCTGCTGGTGTTGCAAAAGCAGGAGCCGGAGTTATCCTGATCTCAGGATATGACGGAGGAACAGGAGCAGCACCGAGAAGCTCGATTCAGAATGCAGGACTTCCGTGGGAGCTTGGACTTGCAGAAACTCATCAGACATTGATTCAGAATGGTCTGCGTGAGCGTGTCCGTATTGAGACAGATGGTAAGCTCATGAGTGGCCGTGATGTTGCGATTGCAGCAATCCTTGGAGCAGAAGAGTTTGGATTTGCAACAGCTCCGCTTGTAACAATGGGATGTGTTATGATGCGCGTCTGCAACCTGGATACTTGTCCTGTTGGTGTTGCAACTCAGAATCCGGAGCTTAGAAAACGTTTCAGCGGAAAACCGGAATATGTTGTCAACTTTATGCGTTTTATTGCAGAAGAACTAAGAGAATATATGGCAAAACTTGGTGTCCGCACAGTGGATGAACTGGTAGGACGTACAGATCTTCTGAAAGTAAAAGACGTTCCGACATCAGAGCGTGCTGCAACACTGGATCTGTCACAGATTCTGTACAATCCATATGCGAAAGAGAAGAAAGGTGTTATCTTTAATCCAAAGAAAGTCTATGATTTTGAACTTAACAAGACATTGGATGAAAAAGTACTATTGAAACAGCTTCTTCCAGCCCTTGAAAGAGGAGAAAAGAGAGGACTTGAAGTAGATGTTACAAATACAGACCGTACTTTCGGAACAATTTTCGGATCTGAGATCACAAGAAGATATCCGGAAGGACTGGAAGAAGACAGCTATGTGATCCAGTGTAAAGGTGCAGGCGGTCAGAGCTTTGGAGCATTTATCCCAAGAGGACTGACACTGGAACTGACAGGAGACAGTAATGACTATTTTGGAAAAGGACTTTCCGGTGGAAAACTGGTTGTTTGCCAGCCGAAAGGTGTGAAATTCAAATCAGATGAGAATATTATCATCGGAAATGTTGCTCTTTACGGAGCTACAAGTGGTAAAGTATTTGTAGGAGGTGTTGCCGGAGAACGTTTTGCGGTAAGAAACTCTGGTGCACGCGCAGTTGTAGAAGGTGTCGGAGATCACGGATGTGAATATATGACAGGTGGATGTGTTGTTGTACTTGGACAGGTTGGAAAGAACTTTGCAGCCGGAATGAGCGGCGGTATTGCCTATGTGATCGATCTCGATAACAGCCTGTATCGTAAAGTAAATAAAGCAATGGTCAACATTGAGCGTGTCACAGATAAGTATGATGTACAGGAATTAAAAGGAATGATCCAGGAGCATGTTGCTTATACAAACTCTGAGGTAGGTAAGAAGATTCTTGATAATTTCAAAGAATATCTGCCAAAATTCAAGAAGATCATTCCGGAAGACTATGAGAGAATGATGTCCACGATCATCCAGATGGAAGAAAAAGGACTTAGTAGAGAAAAAGCAAAAATCGAAGCATTTAATATGATCAAGAACGGAAGATAGGAGGCATAGAGATGGGAAAACCGACAGGATTTATGGATTATGAAAGACAGGATAAACCGGCAGAGAGCCCATTGGAACGCATCAAACATTTCAATGAGTTCCATACGCCTCTTAGCAAAGAAGAACAGGAGCTTCAGGGCGCACGCTGTATGGCGTGCGGAGTTCCGTTCTGTCAGTCTGGAAAGCCGCTTGCAGGAATGGCCAGTGGATGTCCACTGCACAACCTTGTGCCAGAGTGGAATGACTTGATTTACAATGGAAATTGGAAGGAAGCTTATTTACGTCTGAAAAAGACAAATAATTTTCCGGAATTTACTTCCCGTGTATGTCCGGCACTGTGTGAAAATGCATGTACCTGTGGACTGAATCAGGAAGCAGTTGCATCAAAAAGTAATGAATATGCAATTATTGAAAATGCATATGAGATGGGATATGCAAAGGCAAATCCACCGAAAGTGCGTACAGGAAAGAAAGTCGCAGTGATCGGTTCCGGTCCGTCCGGACTTGCGGCAGCAGATCTTCTGAACAGAAGAGGTCATCAGGTAACTGTTTTTGAACGTGAGGACAAACCGGGCGGATTGCTCCGCTACGGAATTCCGAATATGAAGCTGGAGAAACAGATTATCGACCGTAAGATTGCGATTATGGAAGAAGAGGGAATTATCTTCCAGACTGGATGTAATGTCGGAAAAGACGTGAAGGCGGCAGATATCTTGAAAGAATATGACCGCGTGATCCTTGCATGTGGAGCATCAAATCCAAGAGATATCAAAGCACCGGGAAGAGATGCACAGGGAATTTATTTTGCAGTAGATTTCCTGAAATCAACAACGAAAGCATTATGGGCAAATGACATGAAGCTTAAAACAGGAAGCTACATTTCTGCAAAAGGAAAAAATGTAATTGTAATCGGAGGTGGAGATACAGGAAATGACTGTGTCGGAACATCTATCCGTCATGGAGCAAAGAGCGTTCTCCAGCTGGAGATGATGCCGAAAGCACCGGACGAGAGGACACCGCTGAACCCATGGCCGGAGTGGCCAAGAGTCTGCAAGACAGATTATGGCCAGCAGGAAGCAATCGCTGTGTTTGGTTCTGATCCTCGCGTTTACACAACGACAGTGAAAGAATTCGTAAAAGACAAGAAAGGAAATCTCTGTAAGGCAGTTCTTATCAAGCTTGAGAGTAAGACAGATGAGAAGACCGGACGGAAAATGATGGTTCCGGTAGAAGGAAGCGAGTATACCGTAGATGCAGATCTTGTTCTGATCGCAGCTGGATTCCTTGGAAGTCAGGATTATGTAACAAAAGCATTCGGTGTAGAAGTGAATGAACGCACAAATGTAAAGACAGAGGCAGGAAAATATTCTACAAATGTGAAGGATGTATTCACAGCCGGGGATATGCACAGAGGACAGTCTCTTGTTGTATGGGCTATCCGTGAAGGTCGTGAAGTGGCAAGAGAAGTAGATGAAAGCCTGATGGGATATACAAACTTATATATTCAGTAGAAAATAAAAGATCATACAGTGAAACAGGAATCTGGAAAGTTTATCTAAGAATAAAGAGAACTTTCCAGATTTTTTGTTACAAAAATGTTACGAAAAAATGAAAAAAGTAAGGGAAACTATTGAAAATATTACATAAATACGCTATAATATTGAACGTAGAATGTAAATAAAATACCCTCTTGTTACGAGAAATATGTTGAAAAAACACAATAGATGTTGTATTATAACATATGAGTATGTGGAATTATAATGTAACTATTTACAATGAATTGTGATACGAAAAATTATAATGCATCACATGGGGGACTAGATAAAAATAAGGATAGGTGGAAAGATGAAGTTAAAAAAAGTAAGCAGTATGATTCTTGCAGTAACACTTGCATGTACAATGACTGTTACACCGGTACTTGCTGACGAGGTCAGTGATCTGAAGCAGAAGAAGCAGGAGACACAGAATCAGGTAAGTAATCTTCAGACACAGCTGAATTCACTTATGACCAAGATCTCTGATCTTGAGAATGATCTGATCGAAACAGGTGAGGAAATCTCTCAGACAGAGGAAGATCTGAAGACAGCGCAGGAGGAACAGGAACAGCAGTATGCAGCTATGAAGCTTCGTATTAAGTACATGTATGAAGAAGGAACAGGCACTGCTACAGTGGAGAAGGTACTGACATCCGGAGATATTTCCAGTGTACTGACACAGGCAGAATATTCCCAGCAGGTACATTCTTATGACAGAGATAAGCTCGAAGAGTATGTTGCGACAGTTCAGAAAGTAGAAGATCTTAAGACAACGCTTGAGACAAAGATGGCTGATCTGCAGGAGACACAGACAGAGTATGATGCGCAGAAGGATGAACTGAATACAACAATCACAGAGAAGAGTAGTGAAATCGCAAATCTCGATGTTAAGATTGATGCAGCTGTAAAGAAAGCAGCGGAAGAAGAAGCTAAGAGAAAGGCAGCAGAAGCAGCAGCAAAGAAAGCTGCCGAGGAAGCAGCTAAGAAGAATAACTCAAGCAGTAGTTCTTCTAATAGAAATAACTCAAGTAATAGTTCTTCCAGTAGTTCAAGCTCAAGTAGCTCAAGCTCAGGAAGTTCAAGCAGCTCAAGCAGTAGTTCTTCCAGCAGTTCAAGCTCAAGCAACTCAAGTTCTTCCTCATCAAGCCCAAGCTATAGTGCAGATAAGGGAAGCATTATTGTAAATGCAGCTTATTCACAGATCGGAGTTCCGTATGTATGGGGCGGATCCACACCGGGAGTTGGACTGGATTGTTCAGGACTTGTACAGTATTGCTACAGACAGGCAGGAATTTCAATTCCAAGAACAAGTGGAGATATTCTTGCAGCAGGAACAATCGTAAATGATCCACAGCCGGGAGATATTTGTTGGACACCGGGACATGTAGCGATTTACATTGGCGGCGGACAGATGATCGAAGCACAGCAGACAGGAGTACCGGTTAAGGTAAGTTCTGTACGTGTTACATATTATGTAAGATATTAGAACAAAAAAGGAATCAGTGATGCTGATTCCTTTTTTTAAAACTTTTTTTATTTGCCCGGTACAATTTCCAGCCAGTATCCGTCAGGATCTTCAATAAAATAAATTCCCATAGATGGATTTTCGAAGCAGATACATCCCATCTCTTTATGTTTTTTGTAAGCAGCATCGAAATCATCGACAGCAAATGCAAGATGGATCTCATTATCTCCCAGTTCATATGGTCGATCCATATCACGCAGCCAGGTGAGCTCTAAAAGATGCGGGGTCACACCGTCTGTGAGATATACAAGCTTAAAACTTTCGTCATCGGCAAGTTTTTCACGTTCTACTTTTAAATTCAGAGCTTTCTGGTAAAAATCCAGTGATTTTTCAAGATCATATACATTCAGGTTATTGTGTGCAAATGTAAAATTCATTTTATTACCTCCATAGAATCATAAGATTTTTATTCACAGTCAAGTGGAATGATGACTGGAATCTACTTTCTAAGGATATCACAGGAGGAGAGGAAAAATCAATAATGCATAGATAAAACCTGATGGGATAGAGTGATAACACAGAATACAGTGAAAAATGAATGAAAAACATTTTTGAAATGCAAAACATGTGGAAATAAAGCTGAAAAAAACAAGAAAATAAAAAAGAATGCAAGAACCCATTGACGAAACGTCAAAAATTATATACAATAACAAAAGTGAAAAAATAAAGAAAGTGGAGGATTCCTGCAATGACTGCATATAAAGATTTGAGCAAAGAAGAGTTATTGGAATTAAAGAGTGGCCTGGAGGCGCAGTTTGAAGAAGTGAAGGCAAAAGGTCTGAAACTGGATATGTCCAGAGGAAAACCGTCAGCAGACCAGCTGAATCTGTCAATGGGGATGATGGATACACTGACAAGTGGTGTTGATCTGACTTGTGAAGATGGTGTTGACTGCCGTAACTATGGCGGACTTGATGGAATTGATGAAGCAAAACAGCTTCTTGCAGATATGATGGAAGTTCCGAAAGATAACGTGATCATTTTCGGAAACTCAAGTCTGAATGTGATGTATGATACGGTAGCACGTGCAATGACACATGGTATCATGGGAAGTACTCCATGGTGTAAGCTTGATAAGGTAAAATTCTTATGTCCGGTTCCGGGATATGACAGACATTTCGCGATTACAGAGCATTTCGGAATTGAGATGATCAATGTACCGATGACATCAACAGGACCGGATATGGATATGGTTGAGAAACTTGTAAGCAGTGATCCGGCAATCAAAGGAATCTGGTGTGTACCGAAGTACTCTAACCCACAGGGAATCACATATTCTGATGAGACAGTGTTCCGTTTTGCGAACCTGAAGCCGGCAGCAGAAGATTTCCGTATCTTCTGGGATAATGCTTACTGTGTACATCATTTATATGAAGATAAACAGGATTATCTGATTGAGATTCTGATGGAGTGTAAGAAGGCAGGTAACCCGGATATGGTTTACAAGTTTTCTTCTACATCCAAGATCAGTTTCCCGGGATCAGGAATTGCAGCAATGGCAGCATCTGATGCGAACCTGGAGGATATCAGAAGCACAATGCGTGTGCAGACGATCGGACATGATAAGGTAAATCAGCTGCGTCATGTAAGATTCTTCGGAGATATTCACGGAATTGTAGAACATATGAAGAAACATGCAGATATCCTGCGTCCGAAGTTTGAGACTGTTCTTGAAGTTCTTGAAAGAGAACTTGGCGGACTTGAGATTGGATCCTGGATCGCGCCACGCGGAGGATATTTCATCTCCTTTGATGCGCTGGACGGATGTGCGAAGGCAATCGTTGCGAAGGCGAAAGAGGCAGGCGTTGTTATGACAGGAGCGGGAGCAACATTCCCTTATGGAAAAGATCCACATGACAGCAATATCCGTATTGCACCGTCTTATCCGACACCGGAAGAACTTGCAGTTGCCGCTGAAGTATTTGTATTGAGTGTAAAACTGGCAAGTGTTGATAAGATCCTTGAGACAAAATAAATAACAGCATTTTATAAAGACCTTTTGCAAGTGGTTGATCTGCCGGCAGAAGGTCTTTTTCTGATGGTTGACAGTTACTGTTCACTCCCGTGTCAATCACTCCGTTGATTGACACGGAGGATGCGTGTTTTGGCTTGAATGCATCTCGCCCATCGCCAAAGGCGATTTAAAATGGCGAGATGCGTTGCTGGTCACACATCGTGTGAACAGTAACGGTTGACATGCGTTTCCAGGGAGATTATAATGTAGTGCATAGCAGAAAAGAGGAATGACATGATAAAAGGTGTAATATTTGACGTAGATGGTGTCCTTCTCAATTCCATGCCTGTCTGGGAGAATCTTGGAGAATTGTATCTGGATCATTTGGGAATTGAGGCCGAGAAGAACCTGGGGGAGACATTATTTGAGATGAGCCTGGAGGAGGCGGCAGATTATCTGATCTCACATTATAACCTGGAGAAGACAGTGGAAGAGGTTGTACAGGGACTGAATAAAGAAGTGGAAGACTATTATGCAAAACGAGTTCCATTGAAAGAAGGGGTTCGTCAGTATCTGGAGGAATTCAGAGAGCGGAAGATTCCTATGGTGATCGCAACAACCGGTGACCGGAAGAATGCAGAAGCAGCTCTGAGCAGATTGAAGGTATTACCTTATTTTCAAGGAGTTTTTACAGCATCTGAGATCGGAAGCGGTAAGGATCAGCCGGATATTTATTTTGCAGCACTTTTGCAGCTGGATACGGAGCCGGAACAGACCTGGGTGTTTGAAGATACTTACCAGGCTTTGAGAACGGCAAAGCATGCGGGATTTAAGACAGTAGCAGTTTATGATAAGGCAAATGACAAGAATCTGGCGCAGATCTGGAATACGGCAGATATCTATTTGCCGGAATTTGATGATTTTAATGTTTTTTGGAACAGGGTGTCTGAGGAAGAGAAAGAACAGTTGCTGATTGTAGAATAAGAGGAGAATGAAAAAAGCAGATTCGAATTCAAAGGAGAGATGCTCCGGTAGAATTCGAATCTGCTTTTTATCATATAATTGGCTGGTCTGTCTTGTGTTTAGAGAAGGTGAATGCCGGCATCAGCAGCAGCTTCAACTACATTTTCAGGCCAGAGGGAAGACTGTACTTCACCGATATGAGCCTTTCTTAAGTAATACATACAGATACGGGACTGTCCAATACCGCCGCCGACTGTATATGGAAGCTCGCCGTTCAGCAGTGCCTTCTGGAATGGAAGTTCTGCACGATCTTCACATCCGGCTTCTTTGAGCTGTGCCTTTAATGAGTCTTCGTCAACACGGATTCCCATAGAAGAGAGTTCAAGACCGATGTCAAGAACCGGATAGTAAACGATAATGTCACCGTTCAGCTCCCAGTCATCATAGTCCGGAGCACGACCGTCATGTCTTTCGCCGGAAGCAAGTACGCCACCAATCTTGGAGATAAACACTGCGCCTTTTTCCTTCGCAATCGCTTTTTCACGTTCTTTGGTAGTAAGATCCGGATAAAGGTCTTCCAGCTCCTGTGTAGTGATGAAAAAGATATCATCAGGAAGAAGAGGATCGATATAGTTGTAACGTCTGGAAATGTATTCTTCTGTATCTTTCAGAGCCCGGTAGACTTTGCGGACAGTGTACTGAAGTGTCTCTGTGTTACGTTCTTCCTTAGAAATTACTTTTTCCCAGTCCCACTGGTCAACATACAGAGAATGGATGTTGTCTGTATCTTCATCACGACGTATCGCACTCATATCTGTGTAAAGCCCTTCGCCGGAATGGAAATTATAATTCTTCAATGCATATCTCTTCCATTTTGCAAGAGAATGAACGATCTCTGCAACAGAACCATCCTGTTCTTTGATGTCAAAGGAAACCGGACGTTCAACACCGTTTAAGTTATCATTCAGACCAGATTCCGGACGGACAAACAGTGGTGCTGACACTCGTGTCAGGTGGAGATTCTTTGCAAGAGCACGCTCGAAGTGGTCTTTCACTTCTTTGATGGCTACTTCTGTCTCACGAATTGTAAGAGGGGAATGATAGCCAGCAGGTATTCTTAACTGTTCCATAATAAACTCCTTTATGTTAGCATTTTATTGCTGTTCACAGTATTATGCGGTCAGCAATAGCATTTCTCTTCTATTTTAAGTGGAGAAGAATAAGAAGTCAATGGAAAGGTGAAATGAACACTTGTAATCAGTAAAAAAAATTGCTAAAATGAGCAGTAGTGAGTAATAAATAGTAAGGGACGAAGGTGTAAATAATGAATGTAAATGATATGATTGATACAATTCTGAATTTTGACCTGGATGTTGTTCTGGCTGGACTTAATGAAAGCAGTCACCATTTGAGTCAGATGGAATTTATTTCTCTGATCGTTATAATGGCCGGAGCGGTACTGTTATGTCTGACGGGGCTGAAACTGGTACGTTTCTGGTCTGTGATCGCAGGATTGTCAGCAGGATGCGCAGCCGGAATTGCGGTCGGAGCGATTGCAGATCTGGATCAGACAATCGCATTGGCGGCAGGAGCAGGTGTGGGACTTGTATTGGCGGTGCTTGGTGCATGGAAGAAGCAGATTGGTGGATTTGTGACAGTAGCGGTACTCGTCTTTGTTGTCAGTGTACATTTGATGAAACCACAGGATTTTATTATCTATGGAATCTGTGCGGGTATTGGTCTTGTGTGTGCATTGCTTTCTATTAAGTTTCATAACTTTATGCTGATTGCTTCTTCTTCTGTGTTTGGAGCAATGGCAGCGGGCAGCAGTATCTTTTATCTGCAGCCATATAAAAACGGAATGATCCATGTGGCACTTTGTGCTGCAATTGGTGCACTTAGTATCTGGATCCAGCTTCTTTTGGAATCCGGAAAACGTAAGAAAAAGAATTTACTTAAAGCCGCAGAGATCCGTGAAGAACATTCTACAGAAAATGAAGTCGAGAAGGCAAGGGCACTGGTTGAGAATCTGGATGATTTTGATGAGCTGGATGAGATTATAGAGAGTCTTCCGGAAAATGTCCTGAAAGAAGACAAGGGCACAACAGTTGTCAGCATGGATGAATTTGATGATCTTGAAGATGATCTGGAAGAGGATGAAGTGGAGAACTTTAAAGAAGAGAAGTTTGATGTAGACGAGGAAGATTGGGAGGAAGACGTCGAAATTGAAGTAACTGCTGATGAGGCAGATGCGACAGAGGATTATGATTTTGATGAAGATCCGGATGACTTAGATGACTTGAATGATCTGGAAAATCTGGATGATTTAGATTATCTTGATGACGATGATGATATCGAGTTTCTGGATGAAGATGAGTAGATAAAAAAGCTATCGATTACAATAACTTAACACATATCTGTGTTGTTATCGTAGTCGATAGCTTTTGTATTATCTTACTGCTGTAAATACTCCGCGGAGATCATGGATTACATGTCTTGGACATTTTACAGAGCACATTCCACAGCTTAAGCAGATGTCTTCCTGGATTACTGCGCAATTATCTTCTACATGAATTGCACCTGCAGTACATGTTTTTTCACAAATACCGCATCCAATACAACTGACTTCACACTGTTTACGTGCAACAGCTCCTTTTTCTTTGTTAGAGCATTTTACTACAATGTAGTTTGCACATTCGTGAATCTTGATCAGGTTCTGTGGACAGACTTTTGCACACTGTCCACAGGCAATACATTTTTCTTCGTCTACTTCGGCAACGCCATATTCATTCATGGAAATTGCGCCAAATTTACATTTTTCTATACAGGCTCCACATCCGATGCAGCCATCTTTGCATCCACCGTCTTCAGAGCCGGCTGCGCGGCAGCCACCGTTACAGGCAACCAGAGCTGCCCGGTAAGGAAATCTCTTTTTAATTGCCATGATTATTTCTTCCTTTCGTATGGTGTGTTAGAAAGAGGAAGGCTGTAGCGTCTTTCTCCGTCAAATCTGCAATATGCATCCGCGATTGCAGGAGCAGTAGGGATGGATGTGATCTCTCCGATACCGATTGCTCCACAGGCAACATCCAGACCAGGTTTATCAATAACGATTGCTTCAATCTCAGGAACTTCGTGAGAACGGAAAAGTCCTAAGGAACCATATTTGTCAATTGGTTTACAATTTTCATCGATTGGATACTGCTCTCTGAGTGCGAATCCCATAGACATTACAACACCGCCTTCAATCTGACCTTCGCAGGAAAGTGGGTTGACAGCTTTACCAACATCGTGTGCGGCAATCATTTTCTCAATCTTACCTGTCTTAGAATCAAGGATGCAGACCTGAGTTGCATATCCATAAGCAACGTGAGATATCGGATTAGGCACATCTGCACCAAGTGGATGAGTCTTAGCGAGATACTCTCCGTAGAAAGTTTCTCCAATCATATCTTTCATGGACTTACCGCTGTTTTTCGCTTCCATGAATTTTTCACATGCTCTGCGGCACGCTTCACCAGTTACAAGTGTCTGACGAGAACCGGAAGTTGTACCGGAATCAGGTGAAATCCATGTGTTGCTTCGCTCATAGACGATATCATCATGGGAAAGATCTGTATTTGTAACGATCATCTGTACAAGTACAGTACCAAGTCCCTGACCGATACAGGAAGCACCAGTGAAGATGTGAAGTTTTTCATCTTCTTCAACAATTAATTTTACACGTCCTGTATCCGGGATACCAACACCGACACCGGCATTTTTCATAGCACAACCAAGGCCAACAGCCTTACCGGCCGCAAGTGCAGCATCATACTCTTCTTTGACAGCTTCCAGTGTTTCTACAAGACCTGTAGAGTTATCTACAATCTGTCCGTTCGGAAGTACTTCGCCTGGGCGGATCGCATTGCGGTAATGAATCTCCCAAGGCGTAATGCCTACCTTGTCAGCCATCATGTTCAGAAGTGTCTCTGTTGCGAAACAAGTCTGTGTAACACCAAATCCGCGGAATGCTCCGGCAGGTGGGTTATTTGTATAGTAAGCAGTTCCTTCAATTTCAAAGTTTTCATAATGATAAGGTCCTGCTGCATGTGTACATGCACGTTCAAGAACCGGGCCACCAAGAGAAGCGAATGCACCTGTATCAGATTTAACAATCGCTTTTACACCCTGGATCACTCCATTCTCATCGCATCCCATTGTCATATCCATGTAGAATGGGTGACGTTTCGGATGAACAAGCAAGGATTCCGCTCTGGATAATTTCATCTTGATCGGTTTCTTTGTTACGTAAGTAAGCAATGCGCTTAAATGCTGAACAGTCATGTCCTCTTTACCACCGAAACCACCGCCGACTAATGCGTTCTGAACTTTTACTTTATCTGTTCCAAGCATAAGTGTAACTTCGTGCAATGTCTGGTGAGCGGACTGGTCTGTTGAATATACGAAAATGTCACCGTCTTCATCATAGAAAGAAACAGCACATTCCGGTTCAAGGAAAGCATGCTCAGTCCAAGGTGTCTCAAAGTGATGTGAGATCACGTACTTGGAATTCTTGATTGCTTCTTCCGCATTTCCGCGGCTGATGTGCTTATAAGCACATACGTTAGTCTCTTCTTCATCATAAACAAGAGGTGCATCCGGAGCAGCAGCTTCTTCCACTGTATGCACATGAGGAAGTACTTCATATTCAACTTTAATAAGTTTCTTTGCTTTTTCTACAGTTGCCATGTCAGTTGCAGCTACAAGGGCAATTGCATCTCCGAGATAATGTGTCAGTCCACCAACCGGAATCAGTGAATACTGATCATGTTTTAAGTGTCCGATCTTATTCTCCCCAGGAATATCATCGGCTGTTACAACCGCTTCTACGCCAGGCAGAGCCTCGGCAGCAGAGGTATCAATAGAAAGTACGCGAGCTCGTGGATATTTACTACGAAGAGCAGCGCCATAGAGCATTCCTTCCGGATAATAGTCATCCGGATATTTACCTGTTCCAAGCACTTTTTCTTCAACATCTATACGAGAAACACGGGAACCAAGAGTCCAGCTAGGATCTCCGTCATCTGGTAAAACTCCTTCTTTCAGAATCTTAGCTGCCAGACGTACCGCGTCCATGATCTTAACATATCCTGTACAGCGGCAATAGTTGTTGCGCAGCGCATAGCGAATCTCATCATCGGTTGGTTCCGGATTTACATCCAAAAGTGCTTTTGTGCACATAACCATACCAGGAATACAGAATCCGCACTGTACAGCGCCTGCCTTCCCGTAAGCATAAGTGTAAACTTTCTGTTCCCAATCAGAAAGCCCCTCGACTGTGATGACATTCTTTCCGGCCAATGAATCTGTGTCAGGTACGCAGGATTTGCAAGTCTGTCCATCAATGATAACAGTACAGGCTCCACAAGCGCCTTCGCTGCAACCATCCTTTGCAGAGGTAATGTGCAGTTCATCACGCAGGAACCGTAACAGTTTCTGATTCTTTGAAGGTGAGACTTCCTGACCATTTACTATAAATGATGCCATGTCAGTTACTCCTTTCTTTGTGACAAAATCCCCAAAGAAAAATCTTTGAGGAGTATATGTTTGTTGTGTATTTTTAATTATATAAAGATACCTATGGTTATATTTTATCACATATTCAACAAAAAGCAATAACTATTCTAAAAAAGTTTTTGACACCTAAAAAAAATTTAGATATATGATATGAAAAATGCATACCAGGACAAAAAAAGGGAAGTACCGCAAAATGATACTCCCTTGTAATTATCTTATATAAATTGTTCTTAGAAACCAAAAAGATTTACAACGCGATTTTAATTATCGTGTTCTTCTTCAAATGGATCGTCGTAATCATCTTCATCATCGTAATCATCTCCACCGCGGGAAGCAATTGCGAGAATCAGTGAAATAACAGCAAGTACACCACTTACACCGGCTAAAATCAGAAGCTCGAATTCATCTCCATGTTTCAGGAAAGCAAAAACAGCACTACCGATATAGACAATCATCGGGATAAGGAATGCAAAAAGTGTATCACGGTTATTCATGATGAAGTATAACAGTGCAGTGACAAGCATACAAAGAGCAACAATGACATAATTCATGCCAGGAGCAGAAGTTACGTCAGCTCCTGATGTGCTGAGTCCTGTTACGAAACCTTTATAAATACAGAAACCAAATGCAAGCAGGGAAATGATTCCAAGGATGATGCGTCCAGGTCTGAAACGTGGATATTCGTCTACGTATTCATATTCATCATCATCTTCATCATCAGAGGATTTCTCATCATCATAGTCATCCATTTTTCTGGATTTTACATCTTCTTTTGCTTTCGCAGTTTCGGCTTCCTCTTTCTTTTTCTTCTTGGCAGCTTTACTGTCAGGGTCAGTTGCAAGCATATCTTCGTATCCCTTGCGAACTGCTTTTTCACGCTTATCACGGATTTCTTCCGCTGGAATGTTCCCATATTTCTGCTCTTCGGAATTATCAGTGGCAGTGGCATCAGTGGCAGCTTTCTGTGCAGCGGCTTTGCGGGCTCTGGCTCTCTCCTTAAGAATACGTTCAGCTTCTTCTTCTGAAATCCCTTTGTCAGCAGCAAGGCGGGCAATCGCTTCTTTGCGGGCGCGGGCTTTTGCTTCTCTGCGGGCAGCTCGTTTCTCTTCAGCGGCACGGGCGGCGGCATCAGCTTTCGCTTTTTCTTCAGCAGCGCGGGCGGCAGCTTCAGCTTTCGCTTTTTCTTCAGCAGCACGGGCGGCAGCTTCAGCTTTTGCTTTCTCTTCGGCGGCACGAGCCTCAGCCTCAGCTTTTGCTTTCTCTTCTGCGGCTTTCTTGGCAGCGATCTTCTTTGCACGTTGTTTATCAAGGTTCCATTGCTTTTTACAGCTATGGCAGATTGCATATTCATTAAAGATTGGATCCCCGTTTTCGCTGGTGCCAATCTGCTTATTCTGCAAATCCAGGTCTTTTCCACATATTGGGCACTTCATATTAATCATGTACTCCTCTCTTTTGTATCAAAATATTTATAACAGATTTATTATAGCATCTTAAAAGAGGAAGAACAACGAAAAAAGTGTGTTTTACATAAAATGTTTTAGAAA
Source organism: Mediterraneibacter sp. 210702-DFI.3.120 (assembly GCF_020561005.1). NCBI lineage: Bacteria > Bacillati > Bacillota > Clostridia > Lachnospirales > Lachnospiraceae > Mediterraneibacter > Mediterraneibacter sp. 210702-DFI.3.120. The sequence goes on from NZ_JAJCNG010000006.1 coordinate 82,011, forward strand.
AAAATCAAAATTGTGCAAGAATTTAGTTTAAATTCATAAGAAATGGTGGACTTTAAAAATTTAATGTGTTAAAATCAAAAAGTGGCCTGAGAAGGCAAAAGGTATTGTTATGGTTTATGGTATGCCGTAGGCCATCATATAATTAGCCGGTTGAGAAGGAGATTGTTTCGTATGAGTAAGAAGATCAGAACCGAGGCAGTAGATTATTTGTTTCAGGCAATCTTAAGCCTTGAGAATAAAGAAGAGTGTTATACATTTTTTGAAGACATCTGTACGATCAATGAGCTGCTTTCATTGTCACAGAGATTTGAAGTGGCAAGAATGCTCCGTGAACAGAAGACATATCTGGAGATCGCGGAGAAGACAGGAGCATCCACTGCGACAATCAGTCGTGTGAACCGTTCTCTTAATTATGGGAATGACGGATATGATATGGTTTTCAAACGTGTAGGGCTTGCTGAGGAAGAGAATGGAACGGAAGAATAACACTTAAGAATTAAGCTTACAATAAAATACCTTTTATCAATCAAAAGATACAGCTTGCGGAAGATCCTGATAAAGTCTTTCGCAGGCTGTATCTTGTTTTAAACAGAAATGTTTATTTCCCTTTCTTTTTCTCTTCGTTTTTTGAAGACTTGGAAGAGAGGTCATCAATGATTCGTTCAATGATCATTTTCTTGATATATACATCAAAACTCAAGCTGCATATAAATGCAAACTGCTGTAAGATCTCCTTATCTTCGCCATCAGCAAGATGAGTGAAAGTCTCAGCAGATTTCTCATAAGTAGCAGTTACATTCTCTTTGATGGAATCCAGCTGTTCTTTTTCAATCTTGCAGACTTCTTTGTAAATATCCGCTAATTCAAAAGAGCTTCCATCCGGAAAATATTTCTCTGTGAGCGGTGCAAGAACTGTCTCAATATCTTTGATTGAAAGGATATTTTTAAAATAATAAATGAAGACCAGAAGGAGCAGGTGCTCTCTGGAATACTTCTTCTTCACCGGGGGTGGAAGAAGATTGTTCTTCGTATAATTATTGATCATGGTCTTTGTCAGGATCTTATCATCAGGGTAACGTTTGGTCGAAGCCAGCTGCTCATCCATAAAAGTAGTTACTTGATCCATGTAAAGATTAATATTCGGAACATCGCCGGGATGCACATAGCTTAAAGAAGAAAGTTCTTCTAAAATGCTGTTTAACAGATTACTTGTGTCTATATTCATGTTATCACCTCAATACATTTATTATATAGTATTTAAAACTAGATAGCAAGCAAAAGATAAGAAGGCCGGAAAATGTAGTTGACAAACAGGAACGTGTGTTTGATAATGGGAATACATTTACAGATATCTTTATAACTTTAAAGGAGTGGAAAGATGAGCATTTATGATAAATTAAATGAACCGCAGAGAGAGGCTGTTTACCACACGGACGGCCCTCTTCTGATCCTTGCCGGAGCCGGTTCAGGAAAAACAAGAGTTCTGACGCACAGGATCGCATATCTGATCGGAGAACGTGGCGTGGACGCATGGAATATTCTTGCAATCACATTTACGAACAAAGCGGCAGAAGAGATGCGCCAACGTGTGGATAATCTTGTCGGTTTTGGAGCAGAAAGTGTATGGGTGAGCACATTTCATTCTGCATGTGTGCGTATTTTGAGAAGATTTATTGACAGATTAGGGTATGAGAATCATTTTACTATATATGATACGGACGATCAGAAGACATTAATTAAGGAAGTCTGTCGGAAAGTAGATGTGGATACGAAAGTGTTTAAAGAAAGAAGTCTGCTTTCAGCAATTTCATCTGCAAAGAATGAGATGATCCTTCCGGATGAATTTGAACTGAATGCCGGAGGAGACTTCGCAAAGATGAAGATTGCCAAGGTTTACCGTGAGTATGAGGCGCAGATGAGAGCGAATAATGCACTGGATTTTGATGATCTGCTTGTAAAGACAGTACAGCTTTTGCAGACACAGCCGGATGTGCTTGAGAGTTATCAGGAAAGATTCCGCTATATTATGGTAGATGAATATCAGGATACAAATACAGTCCAGTTTCAGCTGGTAAGCCTTCTTGCAGGAAAATATAAGAATCTTTGTGTCGTTGGAGATGATGACCAGTCAATCTACAAGTTCCGTGGAGCGAATATCCGGAATATTCTTGACTTTGAGCATGAATTTCCGGATGCAAAGGTGATCAAACTGGAGCAGAACTACAGATCTACAGGGAATATTCTGAATGCAGCGAACAGTGTGATCGCGAATAACCGCGGAAGAAAGGAAAAATCACTTTGGACGGAGAACGGAGAAGGTGAACTGATCCGTCTGCGTCAGTTTGATACTGCATTTGATGAGGCGGATTTCATAGGCGAAGATATCAAAAGTGCTGTCAGACAGGGAGGTTCCTATAATGACAGTGCAGTTCTTTATCGTACGAATGCACAATCCCGTCTGCTGGAAGAGAAATTTATTGCTATGAATATTCCTTATAAGATTGTCGGCGGTGTAAATTTCTATGCGAGAAGAGAGATTAAGGATCTTCTTGCTTATCTCAAGACAATCGACAATGGACGTGATGATGTTGCGGTTAGAAGAATCATTAATGTCCCAAAGAGAGGAATCGGTCTTACAACAATTAACCGGATTCAGGAGTCTGCAACAGAACGTGGAATTGGTTTTTATGAGGCATTACTGGCACCGGAGCTGATCGCAGGAGTGGGAAGAAGTGCAACAAAACTGGACTCTTTTGCGGCATTGATCGAGTATTTTAAGACGTTGGCAGAAGAGATGAACATCACAGATCTTTTACAGGAAGTGATTGAGAAGACAGGATATATAGAAAGCCTTGAAAATGAAGATAAAGAAGAGGCGAAAACAAGAAAAGAGAATATAGACGAGCTGATCAGTAAAGCGGCAACTTATGAGGAAAGTTGTCAGGATAAAGATGAAAAGGCAACATTGAGCGGATTCCTTGAAGAAGTTGCTTTGGTTGCGGATATTGACAGTCTGGATGAAGACCAGGAATATGTTGTTCTGATGACTTTACATAGTGCAAAGGGACTTGAATTTCCACGTGTTTATCTTGCAGGGATGGAAGATGGGCTTTTCCCGGGATATATGAGTATTAATGCAGGAGACAGAGAAGAACTGGAAGAAGAGCGGAGACTTTGTTATGTTGGAATCACAAGGGCAGAGCAGGAACTGACTTTGACAAGTGCGCGCAGAAGAATGGTGCACGGTGAGACACAGTACAATCCGATGTCAAGATTTGTGAAAGAGATCCCGAGGGAACTGCTTGATACAGGAAACAAGAAGTTTACCCAGGAGACGGAGATGCCAGCACAGCAGAATACATATGCACGTGCCAGGGAAGCGTTCAGGGCACAGGCATTTGGAGGAACATTTGGTGGAATGACACCTGCGAAGAATCAGGGGACAGGTAAGCCACTTACAGGAAATCAGGCACTGGCATCCTTGCAGAAAGGCAGTCAGCTGGCAGCAGGTGGAAATGGTCCACTTGGATATGAGGCCGGAGACCGTGTGCGTCATGTGAAGTTTGGGGAAGGAACTGTAACTGAGATCAAAGAAGGCGGAAGAGATCACGAGGTTACGATTGAATTTGACAGTGTCGGAACACGTAAGATGTTTGCCAAATTTGCCAAGCTTGTAAAGGTATGAGAAAGTTATAAAAAAATGATAAATCAGTAGTAATATGAATCGTCAGGTGTTATAATAAACACAGATTATCTGTCACCGCAAAAGGTGAAGAAAGGACGTGTTAATATGAACAAGAGAATAGAAGACATCATTGCAGAAACAAGATTGAACGAGATTCTTCATAAGAATGAGGCTGAGAAGCAGAAGAATACAGTAATCTGGACACTGGCTATCATCGGAGCAGTAGCAGCAGTAGCTGCAATCGCTTATGCAGTATATCGTTTCGTATCACCGGATTATCTTGATGATTTTGAAGATGATTTTGATGACGATTTTGATGATTACTTCAGCGAGGATGATCAGGTATAATTCTTGAGTGAATTGCAAAAGTGCAGACAGGGTGAGAGAAGAAACCATCCTGTCTGTTTTTCTGTTAAAATAGATTAGAATTGATAGGAGATTAGGATGAAAAAAGGTCAGATCTACGAGGGGATTATTGAACGTGTAGATTTCCCAAACAAGGGGATTGTATTTGTTCCGGAGGAAGAACAGTATGTTACTGTGAAAAATGGGATTCCGGGACAGAAGATCCGTTTTATGATAAATAAATTTAAAAGAGGAAATGCAGAAGGAAGACTTCTTGAAGTGTTGGAGAAATCTCCATTAGAGACAAGAGAGCCGGTCTGTAGTATCTTTCCGGCCTGTGGTGGCTGTATGTATCAGACGATGCCATACGAAGAACAGGTGAAGATGAAAGAAGGGCAGATCCGCAGGATTATGGATCCGGTAGTAAAGGGCGAGTATCTTTTTGAGGGTGTGAAGCACAGCCCGAAGGAATTTCATTACCGTAACAAGATGGAATTCTCTTTCGGAGACGAATTCAAAGACGGTCCGTTATCTCTCGGTCTTCATAAAAAAGGAAGTACTTATGATGTACTGACAGCAGGAGACTGTCAGCTTGTCCATGAAGATATGGATAAGATTCTTCTTTGTGTGCTTAATTATTTCAAAGAAAGAAATGTAAGTTATTATAAGAAAATGCAGCATGTCGGTTATCTTCGCCATCTTCTTCTGAGACGAGGCGATACAACAGGCGAGATTCTTGTGAATCTTGTAACGACAACGCAGGAAGAATATGACTTGACTCCATTAGTAGAAGAACTTCTGGCATTAGAATTAGAAGGAAAGATTGTTGGAATCCTTCATATATTGAATGACTCTCTGTCCGATGTCGTGAAGAGTGATGAGACAAGAATTCTTTATGGACAGGACTTCTTTTACGAGAAGCTTCTCGGACTGGAATTCAAGATTACACCATTTTCATTTTTTCAGCCGAACTCCAAAGGGGCAGAAGTACTTTATGAAACAGTAAGAGAATATATCGGAGATATCGATAATCAGGTTGTATTTGATCTGTTCAGCGGAACAGGAACAATTGGTCAGGTACTTGCTCCGGTTGCGAAGAAAGTGATCGGTGTCGAGATTATTGAAGAAGCAGTCGAGGCGGCAAAAGAAAATGCTGTCCGAAATGGACTTTCCAATTGTAAATTCATTGCAGGCGATGTGTTTAAAGTGCTTGATGAGATTGAAGAGAAGCCGGATGTGATCGTACTGGATCCGCCGAGAGACGGAATCCATCCGAAGGCACTTCCGAAGATCTTGAATTATGGGGTGGATAAGATTGTATATATTTCCTGTAAGATGACCAGTCTGGCACGTGATCTGGAGATGATGCAGCTGGCGGGATATCGTGTGGAGAAGATGACGGCGGTGGATCAGTTTTGTGAGACGGTGCATGTCGAGACCGTCTGTTTGCTGTCAAGGAAAGATAAATAATAGCCAAAAAGTGGCGTATTTCCGGGCTTTTTGCGAAGTGAGCATCATCAGAGAAGCCTTGCGAAAAGCTCGGTTTTCTTGTATGGAAACATATCTATTTTTCGGTCTGATTGGAGAAAAAGTGGATGGTCGAAAAAATGCGGTAGGATTTAGGCTGTGGATTAGATGTCATAGGTTGTGGCACTAGGATTGTTGTTAGAACCGACCGCAGTTTAAGACACTCGATATTAAGAGGCAGACTTGGCAGTGGAATGGATAATGATAAAATTTTCAAAAAGTTCACCAAAAATATAATAATAGTGATATAATATATATTTACATAGGAAGGAGGTTGATATGATGAGCTATAAGGTTTTAGATGTTTGTCGTCATGTAATTAATTATAGCAATGAGCATGACTATGGAATTTCAAATTTAAAACTTCAAAAAGTGCTTTATTTTATTCAGGCTTATTTTCTGACAAAAAAGAAAGACCACACGCCTTGTTTTGATGAGAAGATTGAAGCATGGGACTTTGGACCTGTTGTGCCAGAAGCATACCATGAGTATAAGCAGTATGGAAGTGGGGATATACCTGCAATAGAATCATATATTATGTTCGATGAAAATGATATATGGAACTCTAAAAGGATTGAATTTGAGGATACAACCATTGTGGATGAGGATAAAGCTCTTATTGATAAAGTTATAGACAAGTTTGCAGATTACTCAGCAACAGATCTTGTATCATTGACTCATAGACAATCGCCATGGATTGACGCGTATGTGCCATACCAAAATAACGAGATTACAATCAATGCAATAAGGGAGTATTTTAATGGCTGATGATAATTTGGATGTATTGCTCCGGACAACAGACAATACAACAATGTCATTGGAGCAGTCAAAAAAATTCAATAATACTAAAAGGAAGATCAATGGAATTTGCAAGGCATTGTCCATGAATACTCAGAAGTATGACCCGCAGAAAACAGTTGAAAATATATCTGCATATATTACATCAACAAATAAATTGGATAGGATTCTATATTCAGAGATAAGCAATTATGTCTATTCATTAGAAATGTCTGAGAGAGGAATCTTTGCTACAAACTTGGAAAAACTGTTGCTTTATTCACTTGATGACAATAATGAGGTAAGTGAAGATTGTAAAAAAATGATTGTGAAGATTTATGACCATTTTCAATTGGCTCTGCATCAGATTGAAAATGTTAATAATATTTTTGCAGATAGCATTGAAGAAGCAAAAGAAAATCTGCAAAAGCAGATAAAAGGTGTTGAAAAAGAATACATCTCTATACTTGGTATTTTTGCTGCAATTGTACTTGCTTTTGTTGGGGGTATTACATTTTCAACCTCAGTTTTGCAAAATATTTCTGCGGTTAGTGTTTTTCGATTGTTGTTGGTTGTTGACTTCTTAGCATTTGTTCTTATCAATGTAATTTATATTTTGGTTAAATTCATTTTTACTATAAATGAGAAGAATGCAAAGCTGTTCAATATTAAGGCATTGAATATTGCGTGTTTGGTTATTGCTATAATTATTGTGATTTCATGGATGTTCAATGCTAATCAGATTCCATATTTTATTTCAGAATTTTTACCTTGGGGTAAATAACAGACAACCCTCCCGGCCATCATGGTCAGGAGGGTTTCGTGCATCTATGGAACTCATGCATCTACATCAATGCTGACTGTATGTATCAATATCAATGCTAAGTGTTTTCATGAGATTGTCCTTTCTATAAAACAGGCAGCAGAGAAATCCCTGCCGCCGGGTGCTACTGTTTATCTTTATTGGATTTGTATTTATTGATGTCACGGCGGATATGGTATACCGCATAGCGGATAAGATAAAGAATAATTTTCCCTACGTTATAAATGATGAAGCTATATACTGCTACAAAAAAGGTGTATGCGATGACATTAGCAATAAATAGATTTAAGATTTCTGCAAATTCATTCGTAGATTATCTCCTTTTGTTGAAAGATGTGCTGACGGCAGTAAAACCACCGCTAGCAGGTTGATAGATTACTTAAAGTTCTTCGTGCGTTTTTCATGGTATTCGAGGTCACGCTTGTCCTTTTCCTGCTCACGCTTTTCGTGTTTGTGGTCATTGATGATACTCTGAACCATAGAGATGGCAGCAGCAAGGCCAACACACGCGAAGCAGCCGATATAGATGTTTACAAGAATTGTGCTAATCATAATTGTTTCCATAGTTTGTCACCTCCGTTAGTTAAGAAAATCATCGTCGTCATCAGTTGCAAAGTCAGATTCAGCAAAAGCCTTACCACCAAGAGGCTCACCATCACAAATTTTCTGTAGATTGTTAAGACCTCAGTCTCGATAGCAGCTTCAATCTTTGTGACAGTCTTGGCGTCAGATTTTGGGATGATCAGGCTGATACTGTACTTCGGAGTGCCACCGTTGATGGATTTCGGTTCCCAGACGTTGACGTAGCTCCAGCGTGTGTTAGGACCAGTGATAACCTTCATGGGATTTGTCATTTTTGCATTTTTACTCATTGTCATATTTCTCCATAAAATCATTTTTGGCTGTGTTCATTGCCGGGCACTTATCACTCTCCGGCACAAGAGTAGGTTTGCCTTGTGGCTTTTCAATATAGGCTGCAAGCACACAGGAAGTTTCCATCACCGGCAAAGGCAAGGTCTGCGGTAGGCTTCAGAACTTCATCGGCCCACAGATAAAGAGCATCTTTGCTGATCTCGTAGGTAGAAATGTTCTGGCGTCTGGGCTGATAGATGGTCATGCTGATCGTATTGATGTCGTAGATGTTATCGAAGAGTTCCAGTGCGCCAAGGGCGTAGCACTTTATCTGCGGATTGTCCTCAGCGGATACGAGGATTCCAAGACCATGTTTGTAGTCAATTACATGCATGGTGCCGTCGCTGATGAGAATGGCATCCGAGGTTCTGAAGCCCTGTTCCACCCAGCGAGAGAAGTCCACTCGCTGTTCAATCAGAACAACCGGGTCGGAGCAGGTCTGTTTGGCCTCTTCCAAAAGCTCCATGATGAAGCAGGCATACCCGGTGGCACAGTCCTCCATTTCAGCGTTATACCAGTCGAGATTCTTGGTAGGATCTGTAGCTTTCATGCCGAGTGCTTTGCGGAGCTTGTACTCACAAAGAGAGTGGGCGTCGGTGCCTTCTGCAGCATAATCACTACCTTTATCCTCGTAGGTTTCGCAGAGCCTTGTTGACGGTGGGCAGTGGAGCCAGCGGTCAGACGAGGATGCGGAGAGGATTGCATGTCCCTTAGGTGGCATATTAGAGCACCTCCGCTTCCCTGAGCAGGGCTTCATAATGTTTCGGGTCTACGGGTCTTGCTTGCACCGTACTTTTTAAGAAGTTCTCGAATTTCAGCTGTATGTCCGGCACGAGATTTATCAGCCAGAACAGCTCGAACCTCCTCGAGAGTCAGTGCAGGTTTTGTTTTCTTTTCAGGTCTAGCAGAAATATCTTCAGCTTGCTGCTTATCATCAGATGAAAACTGCTGTGCGAGCCAGTTTGCTGCATCATTAATAGCAGTGGCAGCATTTCTCAGCTCTTCGATGGTCATAGCCATATCGTTCATTTTTGACATTTACTGTTTCTCCTTCCTCGGATTGTTTGTGTGCGGCGATGATTCTGAGATTCTTCGCCATTCTTGTGGATACCTGGCTGGTTGCAGTGAGAGTAGCAATCACTTCTGCGTCAGTGCCGCTTCTGTTGTGAAAAGTTCGATTCACGATGTTCACCTCGCTTTCTGTAGGTCGCTTTGTTTCGCCTTACACTACTCAATGGAGGTGAGATTGCCGTTTGGCCGAAAAAATATAAGAAACTTTTTTGAAAAGAAAAATCGTCCCCTGAAGAATCAGAGGACGACCATTCATATTAGATGTAGTCCTTAAGCTCGGAACGGAGCTTCTTGAACAGCTTGTCCCTACGATATACAAAGGTATTGCGAGAGAGTCCCATTTCCTTGCCGCAGTCACGTTCAGATTTTCCCTGCATAATAAGCTGACAAATAAGACGATCTTCCGGGTCCAGCTTATTCAGCTTTGCATAGAGAGCGTGAAAAAGTTCTGCATCCTCTAATACTTCAGCGATAGCTGTAGACTCATCTGGCATATCATCAAGCCAGCTCTTTTCGTTTCCGTCACTGTCGCTAATGGTGTTGTCGAGAGAAAGCTGATCGTCAGCTTTGGCATAAGGACAGGTTAAGCAATCCATGTCGCATAAGTAACGCTTGCTTGCAGGGCAGACACAGCGGCCATGCTCTTGTTGACGTTTGCGATAGGCGTTGATGTCACGATAGTAGTTCGTATAGAATTCCTTGTTTACATCCACCCAGCTCTTGGATTCCTTGATGTAGATACGATATGGTTTACTCTGATTGTCTTTGTTTGCCATAATTTTTACCTCCATTGGCTTCATGTTTGAAGCGGAGATAACCGTTATGGCTGCCAGTGTTTTTCATAAGATGGTCACCTCATGCGGATAACTCCGCTTCTTTCCGGTGACCAGCCGTTCGTAAGCTGGCACTCTATTAATAATGTTCTCTTGTTTATCAACTACGAACACACCACGTGGCCACGAAGATGGTGAGTTGATGAACAAGTCAGACTGGTTAACGTCTTGTCCGAGACGAGTTTTTAATAACTATCTTAAATATGCCAGATTTCAAAATAAAAACCTCAGACATGCCTATGTCCGTTTTTAGGAATAATGAGATGATTGATGGAACGGATAATGATTGAAAATCCTGGATTTACAGAAGAAAAGACCGGACATATACATGTCCGGCTACCAAAAAACAAATATGAGCGAATAGTAAATTTTCTAAGAAAAATAATAACAAATATAAACAAATAACAAGAAACTACTTGTTTTTGCTGGCGAAAATGACTATAATATTATTGGGTAATTGTATCTATATGTAACTTCGAGAGGTGAAATATGGAAGATAAGTTGAATGATAAATGGATAAACATTGAAGAAGCTGCTGAATACCTAGGTGTCAAGCCAGTGACGCTCCGAGGATGGATACGTAATGATAAAGGAATACCAGCACACAAAATCGGGAAGCAATGGAAGTTTAAATGTTCTGAACTTGATGTGTGGGTTAAAAGTGGAAAAAGTGCTATCGAGTAATTGATACAGTAAATAAAATACAAGGAGATTCTGGCAATGGCAGTAAAGAAAACAGAGCTATACAGCTCCCTTTGGGCGAGCTGCGATGCATTGCGCGGAGGCATGGATGCATCACAATATAAGGATTACATACTTACACTTTTATTTATGAAGTATGTCACTGATAAATACAAAGGACAGAAATACGGAGATTTAACTGTTTTTGATAAGGCAAATGATCCGAATCCTGACCCTGAGAAAAGAACAGGCTGTTCTTTTGATGATTTTATAGCACTAAAAAATAAGAAAAACATTGGTGAAGGTATAGATAAGATTATAGCTCGCCTAGCTGAAGTAAACGAAGGATTGAAGGGCGTTATAGATATTGCTCATTTTAATGATGAAGCAAAAATAGGTAAAGACAAAGAGATGGTTGATAAGCTTACTAAGCTTATTGCAATTTTTCAGCGTCCTGAACTTGATTTTTCAAAAAACAAAGCAGAAGGCGACGATATTATTGGTGACGCTTACGAATATTTGATGCGTAACTTTGCGTCTGAAAGTGGAAAGAGTAAGGGACAATTCTACACTCCAGCAGAGGTGTCTCGAATTCTTGCAAAAATTATCGGTATCGATAAGTGTACAGACCATGATGCAACCGTATGTGACCCGGCTTGTGGAAGTGGATCTTTGTTAATCAGAGCATTAGCAGAAGCTCCTTTTGAAATTTCAGGCTATGGTCAGGAAAAAGATGGTTCTACAGCTGGTTTGGCAAAGATGAATGCGGTTCTTCATAACAAAGCTACAATTAGAATTATGTCAGGAAACACATTCTCAGATCCTAAGTTTATAAAAAATGATAACCCATCAGAACTTGAGCGATTTGATTATATTGTGGCAAACCCTCCATTTTCTCTTAAAAACTGGTCCGATGGATTAAAAGAGTTTGGGCGATTTTCTGGATATGGGGATAGACCACCTGAAAAGAATGGCGATTACGCTTGGTTAATGCACATTTTGAAAACCCTGAAGTCTACTGGTAAAGCAGCAGTAATTCTTCCTCATGGAGTATTGTTTAGAGGAAATGCTGAAGCAACTATCAGACAGACAATTGTTGATAAAGGCTGGATTAAAGGAATTATCAGCTTGCCTCCGAACTTATTTTACGGAACGGGTATTCCTGCTTGCATTCTCGTAATTGATAAAGAAGGTGCGGAAAACCGCGCTGGTATATTTATGATTGATGCAGGCAAGGACTATGTAAAAGATGGAAGCAAGAACAGACTCCGTGAACAGGATATTTATCGTATTGTAACTACTTTTAATGAGCAGATTACAACAGATCCTAAATATGCTCGTTTTGTACCAAACAAAGAAATTAAGGAAAAGAATGGGTACAACTTAAATATTTCTCGTTACATTGATTCTTCTGAACCGGAAGATATTCAGGATATCTATGCGCATATTCACGGTGGTATACCAGCAGCGGATATTGATGCACTAGAACATTTCTGGACTGCATTCCCGACTCTGAAGAATGAACTTCTTGGTGTGTTTAGTGAAGGATACTATAAGCTGAATGTAGAAGAAGATGTGATTCGTCAGACAACATACTCTAACGCAGAATTTGCTGCTTATGGAGAAATGATTGATGAAGCATTCGCAAGTTGGAAGTCTTACGTAGATTCTAAACTTAAGAATTTGAAGGCTGGCGTGTCTGCAAAAGAACTGATTATTGAATTGGCTCAAGCTATATTGAAAGAGTTTGAGAGCCTTTCACTTATTAATAAATATGATGTATATCAGGTACTTCTTGCTTACTGGAATGAAGTGCTTAGTGATGATGTTTCTATGATTATCTCCGACGAAGCTGGTTATGGCGTTGCAAGAGAAAAAGAAAACATTATGAAAGAAACAAAGAAAAAAGATGATGATGGGAATCCGGAATTGAAAGTTGCAGGATGGGAAGGAAAACTTATTCCCAAAGCGCTTATTATTTCCGAACTTTTTCCGGAAGAGAAAAAAGCGATGGATGACCTTGTTGATTTTGTTGTAGAAACAGATTCTCGCCTTATGTCTTTAGTTGAAGAATCTGCGGAGGATTCCACTTTGTCTGAAGTGTCAGAAGGTGGAAAAGTAAAGAGCAAAGACATTCAAGAGAAGATGGATGAAATTATGAGCCATGTTCATACACCTCTGATTGATGGACTTGTTAAATTGCAGGGCATGCTTCCTATGAAGAAAAAGGAGTATGTTGCATATATCAATGACAACATTATATTGGAAGTGGCTTATACAGAAAAAGGCACTGTGACAAAGTCGTCTGTTGCATATGCATTGGCAATGGCACGGGCAGAAGCACCAGTACCGGAAGCCTATGCAGACGATTATGCAGAGTTGAAAGTTGCGTATGAACTTGCTAAGAAATTGGAAGATTCAACAAAGCTTACCAAGGAGATGAATAAAGAACTTGATGAGAAGGCTCGTGAGAGATATGCAACTTTAACAGACGATGAAATCATAGATTTACTGGTAAATAAAAAATGGTATTACACCATCGGTACAGGTATTAATGATTTGTATGCAGCAATCTCCCATCAGCTTGCAGACCGCATTATTGAACTTTCTAAACGTTATGAAAATACTCTTCCTGATCTTATGAAGCAGACTGCTGACTATGAGGCAAAGGTCAAGAGTCATCTGGAGAGGATGGGCTTCAAATGGTAAGAGAATTAAAACATACGGAGATTGGTGATATTCCAGTAGACTGGGAACTCCAAACATTTGACGAAACGTTTAGGGTGATATCCAATAACACTCTGTCACGTGAAAATTTAAATAATTGTGGTGGTGCTGTAAGAAATATTCATTATGGTGATATTTTAACAAAGTTTCCGGAAGTATTGGATTGTAACGAAGAAGAAATTCCATACATAAATGAGTTATCTCTGTTATCCTCATCGACTCAATTACTTCAGGACGGTGACATTGTTGTTGCAGATACGGCAGAGGACGAAACTGTTGGAAAAGTTATTGAGGTACAGAATCTCGGTGATAGTAAACTTGTTGCAGGACTTCATACCATTCCATGTAGAGTGAAAAAAGGTGATTTTGCTCCGGGGTGGTTAGGATATTACATGAATTCCGATTTATTTCACAATCAAATATTGCCATATATAACAGGTATAAAAGTGTCATCTATATCAAAAGGAGCTATTTCAGAGACGTTGATATTGGTACCTCCATTTGATGAACAGGAGAAAATAGTACAATCATTAAATAAAATACAGTTATTAATGACAGCAGAAACAAAAGTTGTAAATAAGATAAAGCTTGTTAAAAATGGATGTTTATCGAAAATGTTTCCACAAAAGGATGACACAGTTCCAGAAATGCGTTTGCCAGGATTTACTGAAGCTTGGGAACAGCGTAAGTTGGGGGAACTTGTTAAAGAGGGAATTTTGGAAGCACCTTTAGATGGAAACCACGGAGAGAAACATCCAACTTCGGATGAGTATGTAGATTCTGGAATTCCTTTTTTGATGGCATCGGATATTCATAATGGAGAAGTAAATATTTATTCATGCAAACATATTACAAAAGAAAGAGCGGAAAGGCTTGATAAGGGATTTGCACGAAATGGCGATGTCCTACTAACACACAAGGCAACTATTGGCGAGACTGCTATTTTAAGCAATTTGATGACGGAATATGCAATGTTAACACCTCAGGTTACTTACTATAGAATTAAGAATGAAGAACGGTTAAACAGAGAGTATTTGTATTCCTTTTTTAATTCTTTAGATTTCCAAACTGAGTTAAAAACTAAAGCGGCACAATCTACAAGACCATATATTGGAATCACAGCTCAACAAAATTTGAAAATAATTTTACCAGCGGAAATTGATGAACAAAGAAAAATAGGTCTCTATTTTAGGAACCTTGACCATCTCATCACTCTTTATCAGTGTAAGTGTGATAAATATTCGAATATTAAAAAAGGTATGATGAGCGACTTGCTTACAGGGAAAATACGATTAGTTTAGGAGGAATGTACGCATGAGTATTGGCGACACAGAAAGAGCTACCCAAGATCGTGTGGTTAGCTTCTTTAAGGATAGAGATATCCTTGATTATGAATACGTAGGCAATTTAAAAGATGCCGCAAACAAGAACATCCGTGAAGACCGTCTTCGTGCGTACTTGCGCCTTAGCGGTTACAGCCAGAAATTGATTGACGGAGCTGTTTCTGAACTGGTAAAAGCAGCAGATGATATGACACATGGTTTGTACGATGCAAATCATAAAGTCTATTCTCTTTTGAAGTATGGTGCCAAGGTAAAGGAAACAGCCGATGGAGCACCAAAGACGGTTTATTTCATGGATGTGGAAACACCTACCAATAATGACTTTGCGATTGCCGAGGAAGTTACAGTAGTTGGTCGTCAGGAAAAAAGACCAGACCTTGTAATTTATGTGAATGGTATTGCGATGGCGGTCATTGAATTGAAGAAAAGTAGTGTATCTGTTTCTAATGGTATTCGTCAGAATTTGACAAATCAGAAAGATGGATTTATCGCTCCATTCTTTACGACGATGCAGTTTTGTATGGCCGGTAATGAAATAGAAGGTTTGCGCTATGGAACGATTCAGACCAAAGAGAAATATTATATGGAATGGAAACCAGATGGATTTCATGAAAATGAGGATGAGCGTGACCCAGAGGATGCACGCATCATGGCTTATTGCGAAAAACTGGACACCCTTCTTTTACAGCAGATTTACCAGATGTTTGATAAAAAGCGTTTTATTGACCTTATTGAAAACTTTGTTGTGTATGACAAGGGAATCAAGAAGGTGTGCCGATACAACCAGTTCTATGGTATCAAGCGTACACAAAGGCGATTGGCAAAACAGCGCGGCGGTATTATTTGGCATACTCAAGGTAGTGGGAAAACACTTACTATGGTCTGGCTTTCAAAATGGATTCTTGCAAATTGTGAAGAAGAGAATCCTCGTGTGCTTATCGTTACAGACCGAGATGAGCTGGATGAACAGATTGAAAAAACTTATATCGGTGTTGATGAAAAGATTACCAGAACCAAGAGTTGCGATGACTTGCTTCAGAAATTAAATTCTTATGATGATTCATTGTTGTGTTCATTGGTGCATAAGTTTGGCCGTCGTGGTGGTGAAGCCACAGAATCTGATTATGATAAGTATATTGATGAGTTGAAAAAAGCACTCCCTGCAGATTTTAAGGCAAAGGGTAAAATTTTTGTATTTGTAGATGAGTGTCACAGAACTCAGTCTGGTAAATTACATGCAGCAATGCAGGCAATTATGCCGGAAGCTATCTTTATTGGTTTCACTGGTACACCATTATTAAAGAAAGATAAGAAGACAAGTATCGAAGTTTTTGGAACATATATCCATAGCTATAAGTACAATGAAGCGGTTAAAGATGGTGTTGTACTGGATTTGAGATATGAATATAGAGATATTCCGCAGGATATTACAGCCCATGATAGGATTGACCAGTGGTTTGATGTTAAGACTCGTACTCTTTCAAGCAGAGCAAAGGCAAAACTAAAAGAGAAATGGGCAAGCATGCAGAAGATTTATAGCTCACGTTCAAGACTTGAGCGTGTTGCTTGGGACATTATTCAGGATTTTGACTTGAAGCCTCGTCTGATGGATGGTAATGGAAATGCTATTCTTGTAGCTGATTCTATTTATACTGCATGTAAGTATTATGAAATCTTCCAGCAGCGTGGGTTTAAGAAATGTGCAATCATTTCATCCTACACACCACAAGCAGGAGACCTCAGAACAGACACTGTAAGTGCTGATGACGAAACAGAGACTTTTGAAAAATACGAGATTTATCTTCGCATGTTAGGCTTTGACCCTGACAACCTTCCAGAGAAAGTTTCAATTCAGAAGAAAGTGGAAGATTTTGAGAAAGAGGTAAAGGAAAAGTTTGTCAATGAACCTGCAAATATGAAGTTGCTTATTGTAGTTGATAAGCTTCTCACAGGATTTGATGCACCTCCTTGTACATATCTTTATATTGATAAGAGCATGCAAGACCACGGTTTATTTCAAGCGATCTGTCGTGTAAATAGACTGGATGGTGATACCAAGGAATTTGGTTATATTGTGGATTACAAGCAGCTTTTTGGAAATTTAAAAAATGCTATGGATAAGTACACATCTGGAGCATTTGAGAACTATGCCCCTGAAGATGTAGATGGACTTCTTAAAGACAGAGGTGATGAGGCTATTAAACATTTCAAAGATATTTACGAAGAGCTAGAAGAATTATGCGAGGGTGTCGAAGCTCCGAGAGAAGATTTGCAGTATCTTCACTATTTCTGTGGCGTTTCCGGCATGAGCGAAGACATGGATGAAATCTATGCTCGCCTTCGTGAAAAATTATATAAACTCGTAAGCAGTCTAGTTCGTGCTTATGCTGAAGCAAAGCAGTATATGGTTGATATTTGTTCTGCAACAGAACTTAATGCTTATGAGAATAAAGTACATTTCTATATTGAGTTAAAGCAAACTATCGGAAATAAGAGTGGCGATTTCTTGGATTTTAAGGCATATGAACCGGATATGCGAAAACTTATTGATAATTACATCATGGCTTCTGATAGTATTAAAATTGGTGAATTTGATGACCTAACGCTTCTCGATTTCGTAATGGATCAAGGTGAAACGATGACCGGAGAAGATACGCCTTCTGGTCAGAAAGAAGGTGCGGCGGAAGCAATTGAAAACAATATCCGTCGTAAAATGGTAGAAAAGGTAACTGTAAATCCAAAATACTATGAAAAGATGTCAGCGATTTTGGATAAACTGATTCAAGATAGACAGAAGGGCGTTTTGTCCTATAAGGAACTTCTTGATGAATATATTAAACTCGCAAAGAATGTTGACCATCCGGAAGAAAATGAAGACTATCCTGAAAGTGTGAGACATAGTAAGGCCATGCAAGCATTATATGATAATGTTGGCGGGGATGAAGTGTTGGCTATTGAACTTCATAAAGCTGTTATGGATAGTAAAATGTGTGGTTTTCGTGGGGATTCAATCAAGGAAAGAAGAATCAAGAGAGCGTTGTTTGCAATTCTCAATGATGATACAGAGGTTGAACGTCTGTATAAGATTATTGAGAAGCAGGAGGAATATTAATAGATGAGAATTGTGATTTCGGGCATACCGATTGATATTCAAAAAAAGAATATTAAGAATATGCACCTTCAGATAAAACCGCCTGATGGACATGTTGTTATTTCGGCACCATTATCAATGGATGATAAGGCAATCGAGGTGTATGCTCGAACCAATCTCAGTTGGATAAAAAAACAAATTGAGAAGTTCCAGCAACAACCAAGAAGTGCTAAGCGACAGTATGTTAGCGGTGAAACTATGTACATCTGGGGCAAACAGTATTACTTATCTTTTGTACCAGATGCTCAAAAGAACAGCTTTGAAATTCAAGGAGATAAAGTAATTCTCTCAATGAGAGAAGATAGTACGGTTAAGCAACGAGAAAACTATGTGCGTGAACAGTATCGTAGCTTATTAAAAGTTGAGATAGAAAGACTTCTTCCTAAATGGGAACAAATTACTGCGCTTCACTGTGAGTCGTGGCAAACAAAATATATGGTTACGCGTTGGGGAACCTGTAACACTGAAAAAAAGAAGCTGTGGTTTAATCTGCAGTTGGCCCAGAAACCTATTGAATGTTTAGAATATGTTATTTTACATGAATTGATTCATCTGAGGGAACGTACACATAATTCGACATTCATTGCATATATGGACATGTATATGAAAAACTGGAGAGCAGTACGAAAAGAATTGAATGATTCAAGACTAGACTATTATGATGCTCAGGATGAGAGTCCTTTGCAAAAATTAATCGACCAAAGAAGATATGATGAGATAAAAGACGCTGTTCTTGATTATATGACGGAAAAAGTGAAAGAGAATAAAGCTACACTATCAGACATTGAAATCCAAAATGTAGTCCATATTGAACAGGTAGATGATGGTGCGATTAGCTTTTCTGTAATTGTTAGTTGTGATATCGAACATTCTATATCTTCAACGGGTAGGGTTTCGTTTACTGAAAAATGGCTTGATGTAAGGTGTAAAGTTCTTTTAGGCGTGGAACTAACAGATTTTGAAATTATAAATATTAATGAATGTGAGCAACAGGAAGATTCAGATAATGACAAGTATTCCGGTGAATTGGTACCGATTATTTCAAGAGATGCTTTTGAAAATGAAGCTACAAAATTCCTGGAGAAATATTATCCTTTGGCTTTACAGGAACCGGTAGCTGTTCCTATTAGAAAAATTGCAGAGGATATGGGTCTTTCGGTTATAGAAGATTCGTTGCTTTCATCAGAACTTGATATTTTTGGTTTGGTTGTTTTTGAAGGCGGAAATATTAAGGATAAAAACAAGAATATTATTATCAGAAATGCTAAACGTGGAACAGTTTTGATAGATCCTCGTGTATATTATGAACGAACCTTAGGTACTGTGAACTTTACCATTGCGCATGAGTGTTTCCATTGGTATAGGCATCAACCGTATCATGCTTTGATGAAGATGCTTGGAGCAAATGATGAATTAGGGAAAATAATACAGTGTTCTATAGGTAGCAACGCAAAAGATTCAGAAAAGTGGAAGGCTGTGGATTGGATGGAGTGGCAAGCTAATGGAGTTGCTCCACGTATCTTGATGCCAACAAATACAGCAAAAATAAAAATTTCAGAACTCGTAGAAAAATACCATATTCATTTTGATGGTACGGATGGTTATCTAATCGAGGAAATGATTTCAGAATTAGCTGATTTCTATGGATTATCAAAACAGGCAGTTAAGATGCGCATAAGAGAAATGGGTTATGCAAAGATTGATGGTGCATTTACATATGTTAATGGACAGTATGTTACGCCATTTTCATTTGATGCTTCAGCTTTATCGGATAATCAATCATTTACGATATCATCAGCTGATTTGTTTAAGGCGTATTGTTTAAATAAAGACTTTAGAAAAGCCATTGATACCGGAAGGTTTGTTTATATCGAAGGTCATGTTTGCCTTGATAATGAGAAATATATCGTACGTTCTGACGAGCAAATCAAACTTACGCAGTATGCTCTATCCCACATAGATGAATGCTGTTTTGTGTTTGATAAAGGATATAGCTACGAATCTAAGTATCAAGGACAGAAATATTACACTCAAATGATGTATAAAACTCCGGAGCAGCCTAATGCTCAGGAATATTCGTTTGAGCTGAATGCGCATAATAAAATACTGCTTTCTCAGATTCAAGGAGCAAGTAAGAGTGCTAATGCTATGAGGTTATATCCAGGTGCATTCTCTGAAACATTGGTACAGCTTATGAAAGAGCGAAAGCTTTCAAATAAGAAATTGGCTGATGCATCATTAGTTGGAGAACGTACAATACAGAGATTAAGAAATGATGAAGAGTATCCGACTACCGTTCAAACAGTTTTAGGACTATGCTATGGGTTAAAACTCTCAGTACCAGAAGCAGAAATGTTGGTTGGAAAGACAGATTTTAATATTAAACCTACCAATCCGCAAAACTATGCTTATAGATGTGCTTTGAGCGCATGTGCTGAAAATAGTATATACGAAATAAATGAGATGTTGGAAGCTTGCGGTTATATACCTTTCGGTAGTTCGAATCTTGAATAAGAGTGATAAAGGAGAGAAAACGATGTCAACGATAGATGATAGAATTCTTAATATTGACCGAGTGATATGTCGACATATTGGAAGCGCGGATTTTTCACCTCGTGGTGCGGTTTCGCAAGACGTATTGGCACAGTTGAGAAATTTCCTTGAACATATAATGCTGAAATTTTATGCTAACGGAGGAGACATTGATAATACGTATGAAAATATATGTAAAGCGATAGAGTTTGTACAAACGCGCGGAGACTTGAAGCTGTTATATAAATTCCATGATTACCTTCAGATTGTAGCATCTCATTATACTTTGGACGAAGAGAATTCTGAGCGTCTTATGTTGAAATACTATAAGTATCTTCTTGGAACAAGAATACTTTTAAGAGAAAAATGCGGACTAGAGGTACTAAGTAATCTTGAAAAGTTTCCTTTAAATGTAGACAAAAATCTTCAGGAGTATTACGAAAGAATTTCAAATAAAGTTGATAGGTATGATACGCGATTGGCTGGCAGTGGTGAGAAGTATTATATTCAAAAAATCAAGCCATTTTTTGTCGGTGGGAAAATTTACTATGAAGTGACATTTACGCCTGCGAATGATTATTCCAGTAAATCCAACAGAGTGATTGCGTTTACGAGAATAAATGTCACAGACAACTATGCGGCAAAATTTCATCTCGTAAACGACAGTATAGAAATGCTTGGTAAAACAATGCCAATCATAATTATAGTTGGATGGGAAGTGGCTATAAGAGATTGTGAATATCAGAATTTTATATCGGTAGTGACCGGTACAAGAACAAAACCGTCATATCTTGAGCAAAGGGTGATAAGTGGATTTTTGTCATGCACAGGCTTTTCATTATGTGATTTGATGGATTTCCCGGATAATGAATATCGAAAATTGGTTAGAAGCTGGAAAGAAGAACTGCGCTCTACATCGTTTATTGATGTTCTTGCATCATGCAGAAAAATAATAAAGTCAAAAAGTGCTGGGCAAAATGTGCTTCGTTATCTATTGTATAGCATGAATAATGTTGTGATTAAATGTCAAAAGCAGATGACAAAGAATGAAAACCTTTCAAAGCTTTATTTGCAGAATGGATGCATTCCATTTGATACAATGCCTTTTATCAATTCGCCCATTGGTCACAACCCCAGAATGGGAGCACTGTTCGACTGTATTCCAATTAAGGATAGAAAACACGAACTATTAGCACGGTTGGTTCGTAATAATACAGAGATTCAAGGACAATTATTTACAACAGTGAGAGATATTGTTGGGTTCGATGATATACCTACTCTAGCTGAACAGTACAATGATGCATTGTGGTTTGGTCACAGAGAATATAGTAAATTGGTAATAGAGAATGGCCAGATTTTTATCAATGGCTATAAACAAGACACATGCAATATTATACGAAAACTTAAGTCGTTATCTGTCAATGGAATTCAAAATTATACAGGCACAGTAGAAGCATGGCTTAATGGAGCTGGATCCGGAGTTGACAGTGAAGAAAAAAGAGAAGCATTGAAACAGATGTTTTCTCAATCACAAGTGGCGATAGTATACGGTTCTGCAGGTGTAGGAAAATCAACGCTTATTAACCATGTTGCACATTTTTTCTCGGAAAAAAACAAGTTGTTTTTATCTCAGACAAATCCTGCAGTAGATAATCTAAAACGAAGAGTAACCGCTGCAAGCTGCACTTTCTCAACAATAAAAAGGTTTTTGACTAAACGGGATGTTAGAACAAATTACGATTTGCTTGTTATAGATGAGTGCAGTACCGTAAGCAATAGTGATATGAAGAAAGTCCTTGAAAAAGCAACATTTCAATTATTATTGTTGGTTGGTGATACATACCAGATTAATTCTATCCGTTTTGGTAACTGGTTCGCTGTTGTTAGAAAATTTATACCTGAATCAGCTGTTTTTGAATTGAATAGTCCATACAGGAGCAGCAATGAAGGGCTATTAACGTTATGGTCAAGAGTTCGCAACATGGATGATACCATAATGGAACTTATAGCAAGACAGGAATATTCGATTTCTTTAGATACTTCTATTTTCAATCCAGCAGAAGAAGATGAAATTATTCTATGTCTAAACTACGATGGGCTATATGGCATCAATAACATAAATAGATTTTTACAAGAAAGCAATCCTAACCCATCAGTAACATGGGGAATTCAACAATATAAGATTGGTGATCCAATATTGTTTAATGATTCTGATAGATTTTCACCTGTGATTTACAATAATATGAAGGGGAAAGTCGTTGGAATTCAGGTGTTTGATGAAGATGATATAAGTGGTTATATTCAATTTGATATTGAGCTGAACAAGATAATAAACGGCCTCGATGCAATGGGCTGCGATTTTGAACTTCTTGAGAACTCGGAAAATGGCAATTCTATAATTAGATTTATTGTAAATAAAACGAAGAGTGTTGATGAAGATGATTCTTCGAATTCGAGAGCAGTAGTTCCGTTTCAAGTGGCTTATGCTGTTTCAATACATAAGGCTCAGGGATTGGAGTATAGTTCTGTAAAGATTGTAATAACAGATGAAATAGATGAACTGATAACTCATAACATTTTCTACACTGCAATAACGAGGGCGCAGAATAAGTTGAAAATTTACTGGACACCTGAAGTTGAGCATAAGGTGCTTACCAGTATAAAGCCTCGTGATATCAAGAAAGATGTAGGCATTTTGAGGAAATACTTATTGCAGTAGGAGTTTAAGGAGGCACTTAATGAAAGGTTCAGAATGTAGATTAATAGAATATATGGAAGGCTCAAAGAAACGCTTTATTATTCCTGTCTATCAGCGCAACTATGATTGGAAGACAGAAAACTGTAAGCAGCTTTACGATGACCTTGTAAAGGTAATAAAAAATAACAGAAGAAGTCATTTTTTGGGGAGCCTTGTCTCTGTTTACGAACCTTCTGGAAGAAATACTGAGTTCCTTGTAATTGACGGACAACAACGATTAACAACTGTGTCATTGCTATTTTTGGCGATGTATAATTTAATATCTAATGGCATTACTGTACCAGAAGATGCATCTCTTGGAAAGCAGATTTATGAAGACTTTCTTGTTGATAAATATCAAACACAGGATACGCGTATAAAATTGAAGCCTGTTAAAAATGATCAGAAAGCATTTGGAAAGCTCTTTGATAGTGAGGATGAGCATATCAGAGAATCAAATCTGACTATGAATTATAATTATTTTTATGACAGAATCCAGAAGCAGGAAATCACAATTGACCAGCTTTTTGATGCTATATGCAGCTTAGAAATAATCAATATTACTTTGAACAATGAGGATAATCCTCAGCTTATTTTTGAGAGTCTTAACTCTACGGGGCTTGACTTGAGTGAAGGAGATAAAATCAGGAACTTTATTTTGATGGGGCTTCCAGCAAAAGAGCAAGATGAGTATTATGAAAAGTACTGGAATCGCATCGAGGAATGTACAAAATACGATGTAAGCTCATTTGTAAGAGATTATCTTAGTGTTAAGCAGCTTGTTATCCCTTCTCAGAAGAAGATTTATATCAGCTTTAAGGAGTATGTGGAGCTATCATTATTGGGAGTAGAAGAACTACTTAAAGATTTGCTGGCTTATGCAAAACGATATGAAATCTTATTAAATGGAAATACAAAGAATAAGGCATTGGATTCTTGTATTAATAGATTGAATCGATTGGAAACAACAGTAACCAGACCGTTCTTTCTTGAGGTATTGCGTTTAAATAATGAAGGTAAATTGGACATTTCTCAAGTAACAGATATATTTCTGATTACAGAAAACTATCTGTTCAGAAGAACTATTTGTGACCTCCCTACCAATGCTTTGAACAAAATATTTTTGAAGCTTCATCGAGAAATCATCAGATATGATGGTACTGATGCAAATTATGTAGAAAAGTTCAAGTATGCACTTCTTTCTAAAAAAGAAAAGGCTCGTTTTCCGGATGATGATGAATTTGCTACACAATTTACTGAAAGACAAGTTTATCAGATGAATAGCAAAAACAAGATTTATATTTTAGAGCGTTTAGAGAATTATGGTACTGCAGAAGACAAAGACGTATATAGTCATTGTGATGATGG
The DNA here is from genome assembly GCF_020561005.1 of Mediterraneibacter sp. 210702-DFI.3.120. Lineage (NCBI taxonomy): Bacteria > Bacillati > Bacillota > Clostridia > Lachnospirales > Lachnospiraceae > Mediterraneibacter > Mediterraneibacter sp. 210702-DFI.3.120. The sequence goes on from NZ_JAJCNG010000006.1 coordinate 106,523, forward strand.
AACATATTCTATTGAACATATTATGCCACAGCATTTAACTCCAGCATGGGTAAAGGCATTAGGTGATGATTACGAGCAGATTCATGAAACTTGGTTGCATAGAATTGCCAATCTTACATTGACTGCTTATAACTCAAAATATAGCAATAGTAGTTTTGCAGAAAAGAAAATCATGAAAAATGGCTTCGAAGATAGTGGTATTCGCATGAATACATATATTGCAAAGAAAGAAAAGTGGACGCTTACAGAATTAGAAGAGCGTAATCAATACCTTATGGGACGTGCTCTTGAAATATGGTTAACTCCATCAACTGAATTTAAACCGGAGGAAAAACAACTTGACTCATATACGCTTGATGATGATGCTAATTTAAGTGGAAGATTGATTGCACGCTTTAGCTATAAGAATACAGAACAGCCAGCAACAAGCTGGGTAGAAATGTTCCAGAAAGTGCTGCAGATTCTATATGCTGAAGATAAAAATGTTATTACAAAACTTGCAGCATCTAAAGAAGATAATATCGCATTACACTTCAGCATGAACGAGACTGATTTTACTAAGAGTGCCGAGATAGGCGATGGTATTTATGTGTGGACGAATACAAGTACACAAAGCAAATTATCTGTATTGAGTAGAGTGTTCAAGTTGTATGACGCTGACCCAACCGATTTAGTATTCTATCTTCGCGATGAAAATGAGGGCGTTGAAGATGAAGTCGGCACAAGATATGAGCTTCGCAGAAAATACTGGACATATGCTCTAGATTATATAAAGAAGACTCACGGAGAAGGTGGTTCATTTTCCAATGTTAATCCATCGAAAGAAAACTGGATTAATGGGTTCTTTGGAATCAGTGGTTTTAGTTTGTGTTGCGTGGCAAATTATGATTCTGCAAGAGTTGAGTTGTATTTTGGCAAAGCAAAGAAAGAAGATAATAAGAAAGCTTTTGATGCTGTAATTCTTCATAAGGATGCAATTGAAAATTCATTAGGAGTGAAATTGATTTGGAACCGAGGAGATGATATTAAATCGTCGAAGATTTCTTATCAGATTAATAATGTAAGCATTGAAAATGAAACAGACTGGCTTCAGATGGCAAAATTCCATGCTCATTGGAGTAAGAAATTCTATGATGTTATAGTGCCATATTTACGCTAAATGAATTTTGAATAAGGAGGGAATCTTATTTGAAAAAGAAAAAAGACGAAGTAACCATCCGTTCCAGTGCTGCAGAATACCTGACCTATGTTGCCTCTGTGGGGGAACAGCAGGACAGTATTGAGATGCGCTATGAGGATGAGAGTATATGGCTGACACAGAAAATGATGGCAACATTATATAGTGTTGGTTTGCCAACGATAAATGAACATATTAAAAAGATTTATGCTGATAGTGAACTAGAAGAGTCTGCAACTATTCGGAATTTCCGAATAGTTCAAACCGAAGGTTCCCGTCAGGTGACTCGTGATACAAAGCATTATAATCTTCAAATGATTATTGCGGTTGGATTCAAGGTGAATAATGAGCGAGCTGTACAATTTCGTAAGTGGGCCAATGGTATTGTCAAGGACTACACTATTAAAGGCTGGGTTATGGATGATGAACGTCTGAAAAATGGTGGATCTGTGCTTACAGTAGAATACTTCGACCGTTTGCTTGAGCAGATTCGTGAGATTCGTTTGTCTGAGCGTAGATTTTATCAGAAGATAACAGATATCTATGCTACAGCTCTCGATTATGATCGAACAGCAAAAACAACAAAGCAGTTCTTTGCAAAGGTCCAAAACAAGATGCATTATGCGGTTCATGGACATACAGCAGCGGAGTTGATTTATGAGCGAGCCGATGCAGATAAGCCTCATATGGGATTAACCACTTGGGCAGCAGCATCGGAAGGAAAGATCGTAAAAAGTGATGTGAGTGTTGCGAAGAATTATCTTTCAGAGAAAGAAATGCGTTCACTGGAGCGTATTGTATCTGCTTATCTGGATTTGGCAGAGGACCGTGCGGAACGTCACATTCCAATGACAATGGAGGACTGGGCAAAGCGTCTGGATTTATTCCTGATGGCTGATGACAGAGAGGTCCTTCAGGATGCAGGTAAAATTACTGCTGAGATTGCCAAGGCAAAAGCTGAAACCGAATTTGAAAAATATCGTATTATTCAGGACAGATTATTTATGTCTGATTTTGATAAGTACATGCTGGAACTGGAAGAGAATGCGAAGAAGTAGCAGTGGCGCCATTAAAATTTTCAGCTTGCCAAGGTCGAGTGCATGGGAGTTGCTTTCCTGCTTCTTTATATATAGCAACAATAAATCCGAGAATGTCAGAATCCCATTTTTGATTTCTGATTTCAGAATAATTAAAATTTCTCATTCCCTTACCTCACTTTCTTTCCTTTAAAATATAACTTGAAATAAGGGAAAAACAATACATTAAGAGAAAATTCCCTTAATATTATCTTTGATTAAGGGGAAAATATACATAGATTAGATAAATAAAATGCCTCTGTCATCATATACAAAAGCACCGATTCATTAAAAAATGTCTCTTAATGAATGTGCGAGGGCTGTGGAAATATAACTACTTCTGTGGTATGATTTAAAAATCAACCAACATTGGTAAATTTATTTTGACAAAGGAGCGCTTAAAATGAGACAGACCCAGAAACCTCGAATTGTAAATCTTTTGATGCTTACGGTTGCCGGAATGATAAACGCTTTTGGCATTACACTTTTTATGACACCGGTCAAATTATATGACAGTGGTATCTCAGGAACATCGATGTTACTTGAACAGATAACCCCTTCGTGTTTATCATTGTCGTTCTTCTTGTTGGTTTTAAATATTCCATTGTTCCTTGTGGGACTTAAGAAGCAGGGAGGACTCTTTACTTTCTATGCAATCTATACGGTCGGAATCTACTCCTTGTTTGCATGGCTGATCACAGATATCTTTCCAATTGATGTCAGTATTGCTTCACCGCTTGCAGGAACAGATTTACTGCTATGTGCGCTGTTTGGAGGTGTGATCTCCGGAATTGGAAGCGGTCTTGCGATTCGCTATGGCGGTGCGATGGATGGTATCGAAGTTATGGCGGTTATTTTTGCAAAACGTGCAGGCGTTACAGTAGGAACATTTGTTATGGTATATAATATTATTTTATATATTATCTGTGGATGTGTACTTCAGAGTTGGGTGCTTCCATTGTATTCGATCGTTGCGTATTCCGCAGCATTGAAGACGGTTGACTTTATTGTAGAAGGTATCGACAGAGCAAAGTGTGCAATTATTGTGACAGAGTGGCCGCATGAGATATGCAAGGTGTTGACAGAAACATTTGGAAGCGGTATTACGCGTGTCAGCGCCAAAGGCGGATACTCTAATCGCGATAAAGCAATGTTGTATTTTGTGGTGAACAGATATCAGGTGATTCGAATGAAAGATATTGTTCACGACATTGATCCAGCAGCGTTTATTATTATTAGTGAGGTGGCTGACATTTTCTCTAGTAATAATGACGAATAATAGAAAAATATACTGTTTTTGATTGTTATTTCTATCAATATGTGTTATATTATATTTCGGTTTTTAAATCGGTAAACTAGGAGGAAAAAGTAATGACATTAAGAGAAAAGTATGGTGAGTGGGGTATCATCCTTGGAGCAACAGAAGGCGTTGGAAAAGCATTTGCAGAGAAAATCGCATCTGAGGGAATGAGTGTTGTCCTGGTAGGAAGAAGAGAAGAGAAACTTCAGGAGCTTGGAAAGAGTATCAGCGAAACATATGGTGTGGATCACATGGTTATCCGTGCAGATTTTGCACAGTCCGACTGTACTGACAAGATTTTTGAAGCAACAAAAGACCTTGATATGGGATTCATGAGTTATGTTGCATGTTTCCATACATTTGGAAAATTGCAGGATACTCCATGGGAGAAGCATGAGCAGATGATCAATGTTAATGTTATGACATTCTTGAAATGTTTCTATCATTACATGGGAATCTTTGCAAAGCAGGATCGTGGAGCTGTAATCAATGTGTCTTCTTTGACAGCAATCAGTAGTTCACCATATAACGCACAGTATGGTGCAGGAAAATCTTACATTAAGAAACTGACAGAAGCTGTGGCAGCAGAATGTGAGAGTACAAATGTAGACGTTGAGGTTATTACGTTAGGAACAACAATTACACCAAGTTTGTTAAGCAATCTTCCAGGCGGTCCAGCAGGAGAAGCTGTTATGAAGACAGCTATGACACCGGAAGCTTGTGTAGAGGAAGCATTTGACAATCTTGGAAAATCTCTTTCTGTTATTGCAGGTGAGCACAATAAAGCAAATGTTCATAATTGGCAGGCAAATAAAACAGATGATGAATATATCCGTTATATGGGTTCATTCTATTCTAACAACTAAAAAATCAGATTTTAGATGAATCATCTTTCAGTGATTATAGTAGCTGTTTCTCTGAGTAGGGGAAGCAGCTATTTTGTTTATGGGAAATATATAACTTTAAGTATCTTTAATGATAACGATATGGTAAGATAAAGTTAAGGAATAGGAGTTTCCAATAATTGTTTAGAACGGATAGGAGGAAACTTTTTATGAGAACTATGAAAAAGAGAATTAGACGAATTGTAACAGGAATGATTTGTCTGCTGCTTATGTTTACCTTGACGGGCTGTCAGATAAAAATTGACATACCGGGATTAGGGCAGATAAGGCTGGGTGATTCGAAAGAAGAAAAGGAGGATGCGGAATCAAAGAAACAGAAGAAAACAAAGAAACCGGATTCGGGGAAAAAGCCTGAAACAACAGATACAGATAAGCCTATCAGTCCAGAGGAGTCTCTTGCGAATCTACGAAAGAGTATGGATGGCACATTACAGCAATTTGCAGTAGCATACCTGGGATATGTTGAGGCGGATTATGTTGATCATGTGCAGGAATGGATTGAAAAGAAGTATCCTGACCTGTTAAGTAAAATGACATTTATTAAAGAAATCGGTACGGATCGAATCTGTGGACATGGTCCGGCGGAGCTTTTCTGCATTGTACCTCGAAGTGGCGAGGATCCGGTTAGTGTAGGTCGAATGGAATTGAATTATGACACAGGGATATCGGAGATTGTGGAGAGTTTATATCAGTCTGAGACAGGCGAACCGTTCCTGGTAATGTGTAATGGGGAGAACGAAGGTATTGGTGGAACTATGGTATCTATGGGAACAGAAGCCGGATATCAGGCTGACTGGGTGCCGATGATGGGAACAGATGGACATGTCTGGCTGCCAACAACGGAGAATAATGTAGAGCAGGCAAAGGATTTTACAGACTATAAAGCATGTGATGCAAGTCGTTTTACAGATTGGTATGGAGATGTACATGAGAACATACAGGAAGCAGATCTGATAGGCAGCTGTTGGGAATTCGGAGTAGATGAGTATAATAGTGATATATTTGGAGATTATTTTGTAGAATTATTAGACAACGGATATGCACGTATTTCCTGGAGTGAGAAAGAATACGGAATAGAAGACTATAGTGATATCATTTATGAAATTTATGAAGGAACCTGGTCATGTACGCAGCAGGATGGACATCCTTATTTGTCTATACAAAGTACGCGGACAGGTGGTGAATGGTATTATGAGGGAGAAAATCCTGTTAACTGGTCAGAAGATTATCGTATTTATATTTCAACAGACGGAACGATGTTATTGTTGGAAAATCAGGAAGGATTTGCAGGGATGCCTTCAAAGACGGGAATATATCATGTACTGAGCGGATTTCGAACAAACTAATTTTATAGTGTAGGAAACGAAAGTGATAGCTGTTGATATGAGAGTATTGACAGCTATTACTTTATTTAATAGGAGTTTAATAAAAATGTAGAAATATAAAAATGAAAACTATTATAAAATAAGTCTGGCTTTTTTAAATAGAATGTGATAATATAGTAACGTTTGATAGAGGCGCGGTGATATGAGTACCCGCTGACGAGAGTCTTGGGAAGACTGTCAGTGAGAGAAAGGAGAAGCCGCCGAAGGAATGATATTCCCAGATATGATTCCTGGGCCGGATGTAGAAGATACGCCGGACTGTCACAGGTGTGGAGAGCTATCGATGACGCTAGAATTATTATGCCATGGGTGACTCACCAGCAGAGAGTGCCTATGGCATTTTTTGCGTTTAGAGAATCCCAGGCAAAACCCACTATGCTTACACACAAACTTAACAAACATAAGTTTACAGGAAAGGAAAAAAGGAAATGAGAAACAAAAGAAAAATGGGGTATGTGTTTCTGATGTCTCTGCTCATTCTGTGCTGTAGTTCAACAACAGTATTTGCCGCAGATACATCTGCCGAGTATGTACCTCAGCTCTATGCAACAATCTGGTCTCTGGTGCCGCCGGTCGTTGCAATCGTACTGGCACTTATTACAAAGGAAGTTTACAGCTCCTTATTCGTTGGAATTTTGATCGGAGGTGCATTTTGGTCAGGATTTAAACCGGAAGCTACAATTTTACATGTATTTCAGGATGGAGTAGTGGGAGTACTTACAGATTCTTACAATATGGGTATTCTAGTATTTCTGGTAATTCTTGGTGTTATGGTATGTATGATGAATAAAGCCGGTGGTTCTGCAGCATTCGGACGCTGGGCGAAAGAGCATATCAAGACAAGAGCGGGTGCACAGCTTGCAACAATCGCACTTGGAGTGCTGATTTTTATTGATGATTATTTTAACTGCCTTACAGTTGGGAGCGTTATGCGTCCGGTAACAGACAGCCACAATGTATCCCGTGCGAAACTCGCATATCTGATCGATGCTACAGCAGCGCCAATCTGCATTATTGCACCAATTTCTTCCTGGGCAGCAGCAGTAACAGGATTTGTTAAAGGGGAGGATGGATTTTCAATTTTTATTCGTGCAATCCCATATAACTATTATGCAATTCTTACAGTTATAATGATGGTAACACTGGTTCTTGCAAAAGAGGATTATGGTCCGATGAAGGCGCATGAGAAAAATGCGATTGAAGGGGATCTTTTTACAACAGGAGACAGACCATTTGAAAATACATCCGAAAATGCGATTTACAATAAAGGAAAAGTAATCGATCTTGTATTCCCGATTCTGTCACTTATTGTATGCTGTGTCATTGGTATGATTTATTCTGGTGGGTTCTTCTCAGGAACAGGCTTTGTAGAGGCTTTCTCCGGAAGTGATGCATCGGTTGGACTGATGCTTGGAAGTTTCTTTGCAATGGTGATCACAATTGTTTTTTATGCAGTAAGAAAAGTTCTTCGTTTTTCGGATTCTATGGCTTGCATTCCGGAAGGATTTAAGGCAATGGTTCCGGCTATCCTGATTCTTACATTCGCATGGACTCTGAAAGCAATGACAGACAGTCTCGGAGCAGCTCCGTTCGTAGCTTCTGTAATGAATTCAGCAGCAGGCGGATTGATGAACCTTCTCCCAGCAATCATCTTCCTTGTAGGATGTTTCCTTGCATTTGCAACAGGTACTTCCTGGGGAACATTCGGAATTCTGATTCCAATCGTAGTTGCAGTATTCCAGGGTACGAACGAGACAATGATGATCATCTCAATCTCAGCTTGTATGGCCGGAGCAGTTTGCGGAGATCATTGTTCACCTATTTCAGATACAACAATCATGGCATCCGCAGGAGCGCAGTGTAATCATGTAAATCATGTATCCACGCAGCTTCCATATGCAATGACTGTAGCAGCAGTTTCCTGTATTACATATGTGATCGCAGGTATCTTGCAGAATGCAGTCATCTGTCTCGTGATCGGAATTGCTCTGCAGATTGGAGTTCTGCTTGCAATCAAAGCAATCACAAAAGATCACACAGGTAGGGTGAAAACAACAAACTAAAAACCAGAAGAAAGCGAGGAGTTGATCCTCGTTTTCTTTTTACAGAAATGTAGTAAAAAAGGACGAAATGAAAAGCTTGTTAAGCGGTTCATTTCGTCCCTGTTTGTTTTATGAAATCTTATTTATCCAGATCTTTTCCTGTCAGCATCTTATATGCCTGAAGGTATTTCTCAATCGTCTTATCTACAATTTCCTGTGGAAGTGTCCAGTCGTTGTCCGGATTTGCTTTCAGCCAGTCACGGGCAAACTGTTTGTCAAAAGATGGCTGTCCATGTCCGGCTTCATAACCGTCAGCAGGCCAGAAACGGGAACTGTCAGGAGTGAGCATCTCATCTCCAATTACCATATTTCCATTTTCATCAAGTCCGAACTCAAATTTTGTATCTGCAATAATGATACCTTTGCTCAGAGCATATTCGGCACATTTCTTATAGAGAGCAATTGTGTTGTCGCGAAGTTTCTCAGCGAGTTCACGTCCTCTTCCAGGATAATATTTTTCAAGGTGATCAACGCTCTGCTCGAATGAAATGTTCTCATCGTGATCTCCGATTTCAGCCTTTGTGGAAGGCGTATAGATTGGTTCAGGAAGTTTGTCAGATTCCTTTAATCCTTCCGGAAGTGTGATTCCACAAACAGTTCCGTTTTCTTTATAGCTTTCCCAGCCACTTCCAGTGATATAACCACGAACGATACACTCGATCGGAAGCATTTCGAGTTTCTTACACATCATAGATTTTCCATCATATTTTTCCTGCTGGAAGAACTCCGGCATATCTTTTACATCAACAGAGAGCATGTGGTTAGGAAGAATGTCTTCTGTCAGATCAAACCAGAATTTGGACATCTGAGTCAGGACAGTTCCTTTCTTTGTAACTTCATTGTTGAGAATCACGTCAAAGCAGCTGATGCGGTCTGTAGCAACCATGATTAAGCTGTCTCCATTATCATAAATTTCACGAACTTTACCTTCTTTGATTGGTTTTAATTCCTGCATTTTTTCACCTCATAGAATTTTCTTAGAATTTACAACGTAACCGTACACTTTTTAGGGGAAACTGTCAAGCGGGCTGAAAACGTGGGAAGAGAGGTGTGAAAAATCATTGAAGAAGGGAAAAAGTGGAAAATTGTGTTTTTTGTATAAAAACAACGGAAAAATAAAGAGAGTGATTGTGGAATACGTTGAGTGAAAAGTAAAAAAAACAGAATGTTTTTGAGGTATCATAAACAAATCAGATATTATTTAATAAGAAATTATTATAGTAGAAAAGGCAGTTACACAGAAGGTGAAAGAAAATAGTAAAAAGAAATATTGACATCTATGACATATTGTAATTAAATTAAATTGGTATATCTATTTATATAGAAGAAACGAGGGAATAGAATGATGCAGAATCATAATCAACAGAAAAAAATTGCGCTGATCAATGACTTTACAGGCTTTGGCAGATGCTCAATTGCGGTACAGATGCCGATTATTTCAATGCTGAAAGTGCAGTGTTGTGCAGTGCCTACCTCGATTTTTTCAAATCATACCGCATATGAAGATTATTATTTTACAGATTATACATCAAATATGGAAGCATATATTGGACAATGGAAGAAGCTGGATCTGAAGTTCGAAGGAATTTGTACTGGGTTTTTGGGATCAGCAGAACAGATTCGGATTGTCAGTGAGTTTATCCAGTATTTTAGAGACGAGAATACAGTGGCTGTGATCGATCCGGTGATGGGGGACAATGGGGAGGCATATTCGACTTATACGGAAGAAATGTGCAGACAGATGATTCAATTAGTCCGCTATGCGGATGTAGTTGTTCCAAATGTGACAGAGGCATGTATCCTGACAGGAACACCATATAAGGAACGGTGGACAACGAGAGAGCTGGCAAAGATGGCAGAACAGATTGTGCAGACCGGACCAGAAAAAGTTGTGATTACAGGAATTCCACAGAAAACGTATGTGTCCAACCTGTGCTATGAAAAAAGCAAAGGATACGAGATGATCCGTACACATAAAGTAGGACATTCCAGATGTGGTACGGGAGATATTTTCTCTGCAATCATTGCAGCAGATGCAGTTAATGGAGTGGAATTTACAAAATCTGTCCGAAAGGCATCCGCATTTATAAAGAAGTGCATACAAAAGTCAATTGAAATGGAAATTCCGTTGACGGATGGTGTCTGTTTTGAAGAATTAATGGGACTATTGAAATAAAAGAAAATTAAGGAGTAAACAAAAATGAATTTAGAAGAATGCTATGAAGTAATGGATAGTAACTATGATGATGTGATGAGAAGACTTGGAAGTGAAACACTGGTCCGTAAATTTGTATTGAAGTTTTTGGATGATACAAGTTTCCAGGGATTAAAAGAAGGACTTGAAAATCAGGATGCAGAACTCGCATTCCGAAGTGCACATACATTGAAAGGCGTGTGCATGAATCTTGGATTTACAAAGTTATTCGAGGTCAGCTCAGCATTAACAGAAGAGCTTCGAGACAAAGAAATCAAAGAAAACACTACAGAGATGTTTGAAGAAGTAGAACGAGAATATACCCGAACAATAGAAGCAATTAAAGGATTATGTTAAGAAGACAATTGAAAAAATATAAATTTTTCCTGCCAGTAGAAATTTATCTGCTGGCAGTTTTTATAGTTGCACCACTTGCAGCGTATACTCCTTCAGCAAGGCCTGTATCAACGGAAATAACAGGTTTTTTATATGTTTTCATGATAAATTCCTTCAATGCTCTCGTGTATTACATACTATCTAACCACATTATGGAAAAAATGTATAGAAATCAAGAAAAATCCTTATAAAGTGAATGACAATTCATCCAAGCAGGGTGTAGAATAGTAAAATAATGGCTGAATAGTGATTGGAAAAGGAGAGAAGGCATGCTTCAGATACAACATATTTGCAAGGAATATCGAACAGGTAATCTGATACAGAAAGCATTGGATGATGTCAGTCTGAATCTCAGAGATAATGAATTTGTTGCTATTCTGGGACCGAGTGGTTCGGGAAAGACAACGCTTCTGAATATCATTGGCGGTTTGGATCGGTATGACAGCGGAGACCTGATCATCAATGGAATATCAACGAAGAAATATAAAGACAGAGACTGGGATTCTTATCGTAATCATACGATAGGATTTGTTTTCCAGAGTTATAATCTGATTCCGCATCAGACTGTTCTGGCAAATGTTGAACTGGCACTTACGATTTCGGGGATTGGCAAGTCTGAGAGAAGGAAACGTGCGACAGAAGCGCTTGAAAAGGTTGGATTAGGTGCGCAGCTTCACAAGCGCCCAAGTCAGATGTCCGGAGGACAGATGCAGCGTGTTGCGATTGCCCGGGCATTAGTGAATGATCCGGATATCCTGCTTGCAGATGAACCGACAGGTGCACTGGACAGTGATACAAGTGTGCAGGTCATGGATCTTCTTCAGGAAGTAGCGAAAGACCGTCTGGTTGTTATGGTTACACATAATCCGGAGCTTGCAGAGCAGTATGCGACAAGAATCGTTACATTAAAAGATGGTGTGATCCGTTCAGATACAGATCCGTTTGAAGTAGATGAAACGACGATGGGAGCGGCAGAACACAGGAATATGGGAAAATCCTCGATGTCATTTCTGACAGCATTAGCTTTGAGCTTTAACAATCTGAAGACAAAGAAGGCACGAACGCTTCTGACTTCATTTGCAGGTTCAATCGGAATTATCGGAATTGCATTAATTCTGTCTCTATCTACAGGTGTGAATCAATATATTCAGAACGTAGAGGAAGAGACACTTTCAGAATATCCGCTGCAGATACAAAGTACAGGCTTTGATCTGACATCCATGATGGTCGGGATGGACAGTGCTTCTGCGGATGATAAAAAAACAGACAAAGAGAAGTCAGATACAAAGAAAAAGTCAAAGGATCAGGTTAAAGTAATTCAGATGGTGACGAATATGTTTTCCACAATGGATTCAAATGACCTTGGTGCTTTGAAGAAGTATCTTGATACTGGCAAGAGTGGAGTGGAACAATATACGAATGCTATAGAATATAAGTACAGCGTTTCTCCGCAGATTTATAAAGAAAATAAAGACAGTATCCGTCAGGTGAATCCAGATCAATCCTTTTCTGCTATGGGATTGGGTTCTTCTATAAGTACGAATAGTATGATGTCATCTATGATGAGTACAGATGTTTTTTATGAGATGCCGGAGAGCAGTAAACTTTATGAAAATCAGTATGAAGTGGAAAAGGGTCATTGGCCAGAAAAATATAATGAATGTGTTGTGGTTCTGACTTCGAATGGCAGAATGAGTGATTTTATGCTTTATACATTGGGACTTCGTGATCCGCTGGAGCTTGATGAGATGATCCAGTCCTTTATGAAAGAGGAAAATGTTACTACACCGGATGATCTGGGAACCTATTCTTATGATGATATTATCGGAACAAAGTTCAAGCTTGTGAACAGTTCTGAGTATTATGAATATGATAGTCAGTATCAGGTCTGGAAAGATAAGACGGATAATGAAGATTATATGAAATCACTTGTAGCGAATGGGGAAGATCTTACCGTGGTTGGAATTGTGAAACCCGCTGAAGATGCGAAAGCCTCCTCTCTGAGTCCGGGAATTGCATATCCGACATCATTGACGAAACATGTGGCAGAACAGGCAGCAAAAAGTGAGATTGTGAAACAGCAGCTGGCAAATCCGGATGTTAACGTATTTACAAATAAAAAATTCGGAGAGAAAGACAGTGAAAATGGATTCTCCATGGATTCTTTATTTACGGTTGACGAAGCAGCACTGCAGAAAGCATTTGGATTTGACGCAAGTGCGATGAACAATTTAGGAAATTCTCTGGATTTTGGGAATTCGTTAAATCTCAGTGAGTCTATGAATTTGTCAAAAGCATTTCAGACAGGAAGTAATACACTGGATCTGTCGGGACTTGTGAATCCAGATTCTCTGAACTTAGATCTTTCCGGAATGCCGCAGATGAATCTGGGAGAGATCGTTTCGAATCTGGATCTGAAGGTATCACCGGATGGTATGAAACAGATGGCTTGTGGACTGCTGACGGGATATCAGGAGTATGCAAAGACACATCCAGAGGCAGATTATTCAGGTCTTGGAGAGGATTTTACAGCATTTCTTAAGACGGATGCAGCAAAAAAGATTATTTCTGATAATATAAAAGATATCATGAAATCAAGCGGAACTGTGACGATTACAACCGAGAAAATACAGGAATTGATCAAAAATATTATGGCCGGATACGAACAGTATATTACGGAAAAAGGATATACAGATCCGGATCAATTTGATGAATATTTGATGGAATATCTTCAGACGGATGAAGCGAAGAAAATAATTTCAGATTGGATGTCAGAAGTTATGCCGGAAGATCCGAAGATTGAGATAACACCGGAACAGCTTGAGAAACTATCAGATGATCTTGTGAAAGGTTATTTGGCATATGCTTCAGAGAATGGTCTTCCGGATCCGTCTAAGATGGGAGAACATTTCATGGCTTATCTGCAAACAGATGATGGAAAGAAGCAGTTTCAGGAAGGTCTGTCAGCAATGATCGATATGGATCAGCTGGAAAGCCAGGTGTCAAAAATCATCGGAAATTATATGAATCAGGCAATGGGGACTATGGGAAATGCGATAGGTCAGGTACTTGAGACACAGGTGTCCTCTGCAATGACACAGATTGTCAGTCAGATGACAACTGGGCTTGAATCTGCAATGAAACAGATGATGACCAATGTAGGAACGCAGCTTCAGAACAGCCTCGGAAATGCAATGCAGATTGATCCGACAGCATTTGCAGACGCATTTCAGATGAATATGACGGAAGATGATCTGGCGGAGCTTATGATGTCGATGAGTGGGAAAGGCTTGGCTTCTTATGATAGTAATCTGCAGGAACTGGGATATGTAGATTTTGCAGTCCCGTCTGCTATTAACATTTATCCAAAGGATTTTGAAGGAAAGGAACAAGTAGCAAAAATTCTGGACGATTATAATAGCAGGATGGAGGCAGAAGGGAAGGATGAGCAGGTCATTACTTATACCGATGTAGTTGGAACTTTAATGTCCTCTGTCACAACAATCGTAGATACGATAAGTTATGTGCTGATTGCATTTGTAGCAATTTCTCTTGTGGTATCTTCCATTATGATTGGTGTTATTACCTATATCAGTGTGCTTGAGCGGAAGAAGGAAATTGGAATATTAAGAGCAATCGGTGCGTCAAAGCGAAATGTATCACAGGTATTTAATGCAGAGACATTTATTATCGGACTTTGTGCAGGACTGATCGGAATCGGACTGACTTTGTTACTTCTGATTCCGGGAAATGCGATCATTCACAGTGTGGCGGATAATGCGAAGGTAAATGCAGTTCTGCCGATTGTTCCGGCAATCATACTGATTTTATTAAGTGTTGTCCTTACATTACTTGGTGGACTGATCCCATCAAAGAAAGCAGCAAAGAGTGATCCTGTGACAGCGCTTCGTACAGAGTAGGGGACTGGTGAGAAGAATGGAAAATTTAGTTTTTAGTCTGAATGCAACCGTACCGATCTTTTTGATGATGGTACTTGGAATGCTGTTCAGAAAGCTTGGTTGGATGGATGAAGAGTTTGCAGCAAAGATGAATAAATTTGTCTTTCTGATTCCATTGCCGGTATTGTTGTTTGGTGACCTGGCAAAGGTTGATTTTAAAGAAGTGTGGAATATCAAATTTGTGATTTTCTGCTTTGTAGTAACATTTATCTGTATTACAATTGCTGCACTGGTATCTTGCATCTGGAAAGACCGTTCAATCCAAGGGGAATTTATACAGGCTTCTTACCGGAGCAGCGCAGCACTTCTTGGAATTGCATTTATCCAGAATATTTATGGAAATGCAGGGATGGCGCCACTTATGATCATTGGAAGTGTACCACTTTATAATGTGATGGCAGTTATCGTGTTATCCTTTTTCCATCCGGAACGAAAAGCAATTGATAAAGCTGTATGGATGAAAACGTTAAAGGGAATCGTAACCAATCCAATTATCATTGGAATCGTGGCTGGTCTGATTTGGTCAGCCTGCAAGATCCCGATGCCGGCAATTCTCAACAAAACGGTGACAAGTATTGGAGGAATGTCCACACCAATGGGGCTGATGGCAATGGGAGCTACCTTTGATTTTAGGAAAGCACTTGGAAAGATCAAACCGGCTGTGACAGCAACAATTATGAAGTTGATCGTATTTGTGGCAATTTTTCTTCCGATTGCTGTGAAACTGGAATTCCGTCAGGAAGAACTGATTGCAATCCTTGTAATGCTTGGATCTGCAACAACAGTAAGCAGTTTTGTTATGGCAAAGAATATGGGACATGAAGGAGTTTTATCATCAAGTGTAGTGATGCTGACAACATTGTTCAGTGCATTCACGTTGACAGGATGGCTGTATGTGCTGAAAGCGTTTCAGCTGGTATAGGAATAGGAAATTCACATTTTGTTGTGTAGGGGGATAAAAATGGCTGTTGGTCGTACATAGTACGAACAATAACAAAAAATGTTGAAAAATGGGGGTGTTGTGGGAAAAAGTTCTTGCAACGTCCCTTGTTTTATGCTATACTATGAACGTTGCTAAAAAACACGTATGTGGATTCCTTCCAAGGTGCCTAAGTCGAGACAGGAGTTTCGTCCGGTTGCGAAGGAGAGTAAAACATACGGAAGAAAAAAACCAAATGGAGGAGAATAACATGAGCGTTATTTCAATGAAGCAGTTATTGGAAGCAGGTGTTCATTTTGGACATCAGACAAGAAGATGGAACCCTAAGATGGCTCCATACATCTACACAGAGAGAAATGGTATCTACATCATCGACCTGCAGAAATCTGTAGGAATGGTTGACGATGCATATAAGGCTGTTTCTGACATCGCTGCAGAAGGCGGTACAGTTCTTTTCGTAGGAACAAAGAAACAGGCACAGGATGCAATCAAAGCTGAGGCTGAGCGTTGCGGAATGTATTATGTAAACGAGAGATGGCTTGGAGGAATGCTTACAAACTTCAAGACAATCCAGAGCCGTATCAAACGTCTGAAAGACATCGAGAGAATGGCAGAAGATGGAACATTCGAAGTACTTCCGAAGAAAGAAGTTATCGAAATCAAAAAAGAGTGGACAAAGCTTGAGAAGAACCTTGGCGGAATCAAAGACATGAAGAAACTGCCAGACGCTATCTTCATCGTAGATCCTAAGAAAGAAAGAATCTGTGTACAGGAAGCACACACACTCGGAATTCCGCTGATCGGTATCTGTGATACAAACTGTGATCCAGAAGAACTGGATTACGTAATCCCAGGTAATGATGATGCAATCAGAGCTGTAAAACTGATCGTTTCTAAGATGGCAGACGCTGTTATCGAAGCAAACCAGGGTGCAGCTGAGGATGAGTATTACGAGGAGGCTGCAGAAGCAGCTGAAGCTGAAGAGGCTGTAGAAGAGTAATATCAGTTCTTGATATGAAAGAAAATGCTTCAGCCTGATTATCAGGTTGAAGCATTTTACTTTATAGAAATAGTTCTATAGAGAAAAGCATATGTTACTGCTTACAGTGACACACACATTATGAATAATGGAGGAAAATTATCATGGCAATCACAGCAGGAATGGTAAAAGAGTTAAGAGAAATGACAGGCGCTGGAATGATGGACTGTAAAAAAGCGCTTGCTGAGACAAACGGAGATATGGACGCAGCTGTAGAGTTCCTTAGAAAGAACGGACAGGCTAAAGCTGAGAAAAAAGCTGGAAGAATCGCTGCAGAAGGTATCGTTAAGACAGTTGTTAAAGATGACAAAGTTGCTGCAATCGTAGAAGTAAACTCTGAGACAGACTTCGTTGCAAAGAACGACGAGTTCCAGGGATTCGTAGAAGCAGTTGCTAACCAGGTAGTAGATTCAGAAGCAGCTGATCTTGATGCATTTATGGCAGAGGCTTGGGAAGCTGATACAACAAAGACTGTAAAAGATGCTCTCGTAGAGAAGATCGCAGTTATCGGAGAGAACCTGAACATCAGAAGATTCGAGAAAGTTGCAGCAGACAACGGTGTGGTTGTTCCTTACATCCACGGTGGCGGACGTATCGGTGTTCTTGTTGTTGCTGACACAGATGTTGTTAACGACGAGATCAAAGCAGCACTGAAGAACGTAGCTATGCAGGTAGCAGCTATGTCTCCGAAGTATGTATCCCGTGAGGAAGTATCTCAGGATTACCTTGATCACGAGAAAGAGATCCTTCTCGCTCAGGCTAAGAAAGAGAACCCGGAGAAACCGGAAAACATCATCGAGAAGATGATCATCGGACGTCTGAACAAAGAGCTCAAAGAGATCTGTCTGCTTGATCAGGTATACGTTCAGGACAGCGACCTTACAGTAGGAAAATACGTTGATAAGGTAGCAAAAGAGAACGGTGCAAACGTTAAAGTTACAAAATTCGTTCGTTTCGAGACTGGTGAAGGAATCGAAAAGAAAGTTGACGACTTCGCAGCAGAAGTTGCAGCTCAGGCTGGAATGTAAGCGTCTAGCACAAGCACGGCGTATATAAAAAGAAATCCTCGACACAAGTTTACTTGTGATCGAGGATTTCTTTTTATATGCATCGTGCGACGCACGT
>NZ_JAJCNG010000060.1:0-1682 GCF_020561005.1 Mediterraneibacter sp. 210702-DFI.3.120
GGGCGTGTGAAAAAACGAGAGTTTTTTCATGCGTCCTTTTGCTTATGATTATAATAATAGTTATATTACATAAAAAAGGGCATAATTCCCCTTCCCCCATAAGAATGCTATTATGAACTCCTATGCGGTAGCTGCAACTTTTTTTCTGTTTGTTGTGATATTTATAAAGATTGTGTCCGATAGAAACGAGAAATACTTCAAGCAATACAGATTTTATCCCTCTTCGGACAATTCTTTTGTACCACCGGTCGTTTTTCATGATACCAAAGGTACCTTCTGCCTGAATGGATCTGTTCATCCTTAGAAGCGCTCCCTGGATACTTTCGAGATTTTCTATCACTTCCTGATGCATCGCTGTAAGTTCGCGGTTGATCCGAACAGTACGGTTTTTGTCTGTCTTTTTACATTGTTCTGCGTATGGACAGCCGGAGCAGTCTTCACACTGATACACTTCTTCCTGTCGCCCATACTTGTTCCCTTTTACGTTTTTTCGATACTGAAGATAAAAGTTTTTCCCGTTTGGGCAACGCATGATTCCGTCTTCCCCGATTGGAAAATTTACTGCACGAAATGGATCTTCATGGTATTTCTTGTCCGTAGTTTCTTTCTTGAACATGGGAAACTTCATATATTTTTCCATTCCTTGCTGCTCACAGAAGATGTAATTGTTGTAAGAACCATAGCCGGCATCTGCTACTGGGTACTTCGGATAGAAGCCATATGTAGTATAAAACTTGTTCATTAATGGAATAAAACAACCCATATCTGAACGATACTGATTTACATCAACAACAGCAATGTATTCATCTGCAACACCGACCTGTACATTATAAGCTGGAAGCAACTGGTCATTTCCCATGTAGTCTGTCTTGATTCGCATAAAAGTGGCCGAATGATCTGTTTTTGAGTAGCTGTTGCGATCTTCTCCACAGATTTTGATTTTTTCCACGTATTCTTCCAACTTAGCAGCATACCCTTTGAGTTTCTCATAATGACGTTGCTGTGTAGTTTTGCGATGTCCCCTGCCATGAACAAATATTGCTTCATTAATCTGCCAGACTTCTGCATACTGTTCAGCAGCTTCCTTCAGATACTCTGGTGCGTATTCACTATTGATACAAAGTTTCATACCTGTACATGAAAGTTCCTCATTGATTTCCTCAAAGAGTGTAGTGATCTTACCAAAGAGACGGTATCTGGATTTTTCGGTTGCTTTTTTCCATACCCAGGAGTATTTATTCGCATTTGCTTCAAACTTGGATCCATCAATGTATAGATGTTGAAGATCCACATGTTCTGTCTTGAAGATTTTTTTGTTTATGTCTTGAAATATTTCTTCAATGGAATCAGCAAGAACTTCGTTGATGAAGTAGCCGAAAGTGCGGTAAGAAGGTGCTTGATGATCCATAAGATACATGAAGCGGAGATTCACTTTACACTGATCCTCCAGTTCACGCAATGATATATAGCCATTCGCCATAAATCCAAACAAAACTGTTTTCAGCATGCTGACCGGGTCATACCTAAGTCTTCCTGTATCATGTTGAGGAATATTTTTCAGATATTTCTCCAGTTCGATTTCTCCCATAAATCTATCAAAAGTCAGCACTGGATCACAGATGTCCAAATAATCTTGAATTAGCATTGGCAAAACTGCCTGTTTTGGGTTAGAATAGATTATG
>NZ_JAJCNG010000062.1:0-1465 GCF_020561005.1 Mediterraneibacter sp. 210702-DFI.3.120
TTTCGTAGAGTATACAACTCTACGAATTCCTTTATAGTTAATTTACGGTTTAAAAAGACTTTAATCATTGATATCTTACTCTCATTATACGTTCAAGTCAAGGCAGAAATGTCGAAATTTGTGTATTCTTATCAATAATACGCAAAAAATTAATCGTTTTCATCACACATCACTGCTTATTTTTTTTGTGATTATTGACTTATTTACCGTCAAAAAAATGGTCAAAATGGAGGAGAAAAACATGCCACGAAGAGGAGAAAATATTTACAAAAGGAAGGACGGTCGCTGGGAAGCCAGATACATTTATGCATTCAAAGAAGATGGAAGTCCCAGATACCGTTCTATCTATGCAGCGGATTATTTAACTGTTAAGAAAAAGCAAAATGATGCAAAGAGAAAAATGGATCCACGTCTTTTTCAAAGTGTCCGTATGAAGAAGAACATTTCCTTTTATGGATTGCTCTGGCTGGAACGACTGAAGCCTTCCAGCAAGGAATCTACTTATGTAAGATACCATTATCTTTTCAGCCACTATATCAGTCCTATAATTGGTGATCGCCTTGTCTATACGTTCAGTAATAAAGATTGTGAAGTATTTCTGAACAAGTTGTTGCTTTCAGGAAAAAGTGATGGTTCCGGATTGGCTCCGAAAACAGTTACCGATATCCGTTCTGTTGTCAAATTAATTCTAAAGACTGCTGAAAAGGAAGGTGAGCTATCTCTTTGTAATCCGGAACTTTGTCCTGTTAAGCCCGTCAAAAAACCGCTTCGAATCCTCTCTTTAAAGGAACAGCAGGCCTTGCAGGACTACTTATTGGGGAATCTGACACATAAAAACATCGGAACGCTGATTGCACTATATACAGGAGTACGTCTTGGGGAACTTTGTGCAATGCAGTGGAAAGATATTCATTTTCAGGAACAATATCTGGAGATATCTAAGACTTTACACAGAGTTAAAGATCACACAGATGATTCGGAACATAATACAAAAATCATTATCACTCCACCAAAAACAGAAAGCTCCATCCGTAATATTCCGATTCCGGATTTCCTGTTTGAGATCTTGCAGCAATACGTCCAATCTCACACGATAGATCCTGAAGCATATATCCTCACTGGAAAGAAGATGAGTTTTCGCGAGCCGCGGTCGATCGAATATTATTTCAAAAAAACTTTGAAAAAATGTCAAATCGAACCACTTCATTTTCATTGTCTGCGACATACTTTTGCAACACGTTGCGTAGAACTTGGGTTCGATATGAAGACATTAAGTGAGATTTTAGGACACTCCAATATTAACACAACTCTAAACCGGTATGTACATCCTTCTATGGAGCAGAAACAGCAAAACATGGATAAGCTAAACGCTGTATTTACCGTCAAATAATTGGTCATATCTTTTAAAAACCCCATAAATTCAACTTAATTTCATTTTTTTCGTAGAGTTGTATACTCTACGAAA
>NZ_JAJCNG010000063.1:0-1426 GCF_020561005.1 Mediterraneibacter sp. 210702-DFI.3.120
GGTCAGATTATGGAAATCCTGCGTCAGCGTGGCGTTCGCCTTATCGCCATCAATGACGGCGTGGACAGTGCCAGAGGGGACGATGATTTTACCCCTTTCCGCAACATCATGAACGAGTATTATGCCAGAGACACCAGCCGTAAAATCCGTTCCACTTTCCAGTCCAAAGGCAAGTCCGGCAAGCACCTCACAGGCACGGTCATTTACGGCTATCTCTGGAACGAAGCCAGAGACCAATGGCTGGTTGACCCCGAAGCCGCAGAGGTGGTCAAGCGCATCTTTTCCATGACGATTGACGGCTACGGTCCGTATCAGATCGCCAGCAAGCTGAAAGAAGAAAAAGTCCTCATTCCGTCCGCTTACCTTGCCCGGCACGGCGAGGGCGTGAACAAAAACAAGACTTTCAAAGATGTGTACGGTTGGGGTTCTTCCACCATCTGCAACATTCTTGAAAAGCGTGAATATCTGGGACACACCATCAACTTCAAGACCCGAAAGCACTTCAAGGACAAGAAAAGCCATTATGTCCCGGAGGACGAATGGACAATTTTCGAGAATACCCATGAGCCTATCATTGACCAGCAGACCTTTGACCTTGTGCAGAAAATCCGTGGGAATGTCAGACGCTACCCGGACGGCTGGGGCGAAGCAGCTCCCCTCACAGGCTTGCTTTATTGTGCCGATTGCGGCGGCAAGATGTATGTCCACCGTACCAACAACGGCAAGCGTATTTCTCAATATACCTGTTCCCAATACAGCAAAGTCCCAGTTGGAAAGCTCTGCACGACACAGCACCGTATCAATGAAGATGTGGTACTGTCCCTTGTTTCCGAAATGCTCAAAGCTATTGCCGAGTATGCGAAGCATGACCGAGCCGAGTTTGTCCGTGTGGTGCAGGAAGCGCAGTCCAGCCAGCAGACGGCAGAGGTCAAGAAACAGCGGATACGCCTTGCCACCGCAAAGCAGAGAGTTTCCGAGCTGGAAGTCCTGCTCTGCAAAATCTATGAGGACAACATTTTAGGAAAGCTGTCTGACAGCAGATATGCCACTCTGGACGCTCAATATGAAAAGGAGCAGACCGAGCTTACCGCTGAAATCTCTGTTCTGGAAAAGGCTATCAAGAGCTACGAGAAGCACGAAAAGGACGCTGACCGTTTTATCGCTCTGATTGACAAGTATGAGAACTTCGACAAACTGACGATTGCCATGCTCAATGAGTTTATTGAGAAAATCCTTGTGCATGAGCGTGACCGCAAGGGCAGTATTCAGACCACACAGGAGGTCGAGATTTACTTCAATTTCGTGGGTCGTTTCGTTCCCCCTGCGTTTGGCGAAGTGGAGCTTACCCCGGAGGAATTAGAGGAAATCCGCAAGCGTGAGGAACGCAAGGACAGGCTCCACCAGAACTACTTGAAGCGGAAAGCCA
>NZ_JAJCNG010000064.1:0-1056 GCF_020561005.1 Mediterraneibacter sp. 210702-DFI.3.120
TCCACGAAAGTCTTTTGAATATATTCGGTTGTATAATCAATCTGTTCCTGTCTGCTCCATTCTTTCGGCAGGGAAAATTCAAATGAGCGTCCAAGCTGTGCATCTGCATTTTTTTCTATCTTCAATACCTCATTCCATAGACGCTGTTTCTGAAATGTGATTTTAAACTTTTCCAGTGCGGCATCTTTATCATCCGCTCTTTTATAACGGATAGACTGTTGAAACCTTTTTATATTTTCTTCCGGTACATGCAGCCATTCAGGAGGTGCATTTTCGCACATCATCAGACTGGTGTAGACGACTTCCTTTTTGGAAGTATAGTAACTGATTCTGCCTGTTTCCTCATTCTTCATCACATCTCCATTAAGATATGCCGATGCGGATATGACAGATTTTCCTTTACTGCGCCCGACAATCTTTACTGTAAAGTGAAATATCGCCATGATATAATTCCCCCTTTCTGCCGTATCCGGCATTGATTTCCGACAGCATCTTCTTCTGGTTTGGCAGAAGTGAAGCTGTCGGAACGCCCTCTGCGCAAGAGTGCCCCCTGCGGCATGAGCAGGTCTGGCTGAAAGCCCCGCCGACGGAACGAGCCCGGCAAGCGTAAGCGCAGACCGGTTGCCACTTGTGGCAAACTTATAAGGACGACCTCTGGTTGTCCATAAGTGCGCCCTTCATTCAAAGGCAATGAAGGGAATGGAAAAACCACTCCCTCCGCCATTACACTTCCTCCATATCTGTAAGTGGCTCTTTCTGCATCGCCTTTGAGAAAAACTTTCCGTTTGTTTCCTGCCTTTTTAAGAAGCCTATCAACTTTGGTAAATCTTCCTCCTCAATCGGACAGCCAAGAACCGATTCCACTGCGCCACCAATCTGACAGAGCCTGTGGGTTCGTTTTTTACTTTCCTCTGCTTTCTTTCGCTTTTCCAGTTCCTTCCGCTGTGCAATGAGCTTTTTTGTAGCTTCAATGCTTTCCTGTTCCTTTTTCTCTAATGCACGTATTCTTTCTTCATAAGTCTTTGTTGATTTCGCCATATCGTCTTCATCCTTTCT
>NZ_JAJCNG010000065.1:0-1049 GCF_020561005.1 Mediterraneibacter sp. 210702-DFI.3.120
TTTAATACCGGAAGCTTCTTCCATTCAACCAGCTTTCTCAAAGTGTTTCTGCCAATTCCTGTATAGTCGGCTGCTTCCTCGATGGATAATGCAATCTTTCTTTCCGTCATCTTGTCACCTCCTTATAAATTGCATTATGCAATTTTTGTTGTGCTGTTAGTATAGCGGTTTTATATTGTGTTGTCAAGCGTTATGAAATTTTAAAAATAATTATTATATTGCATATTGCAATTATGTGAGGTACATGCTATAATTCATACATACCGAAAAAGGAGGCAATCAGCATGAAAGATAAAGAACTACGCAAGCTGATAGGCAGCAGGGCAAAACAGCGTCGTCTGGAATTAAATCTGACACAGCCTTATGTTGCAGAGAAGATGGGAGTTACAGCTTCCACAATCCTGCGTTATGAGAATGGTTCGATTGACAATACCAAAAAGAGGGTGCTGGAAGGTCTTTCGGAAGCACTTCATGTATCTATTGAATGGCTCAGAGGGGAAACCGATGAATACGAAACCGATATTACGGATAAGAAAGAATTACAGATTCGTGATGCAATGGGCGATATTCTCAAACAGTTACCTCTCGACCTTAGTAAAAAGGAAGATGCTTTTTCCAAAGATTTACTGCTGTTGATGTTAAAGCAATATAACCTGTTTCTGGAATCATTCCAGTTTGCCTGCAAGAATTACAAGGGCAACACGAATGAAGCTGATATTGCAAAAGTAATGGGGTTTGAATCGAATGATGAATATAACGAGATTATGTTTCTCCGGGAGATCACCCACACTGTTAATGCCTTTAACGACATGGCAGATATCGTAAGGCTTTATTCCAAGAAACCGGAAATGGCAGAACAAAGGCTTGAAAATCTTTTATCAGAAGTTTTGTATGAGGATTCCGATTCGGTATAGAACGACAACCGGAGTTATGATATACTTACACGCAAGAAGCATTTCATCAGTTCCGATTGTCTGATATCGAAAGGAGACACACGATTATGGCAAAAGGATCTGTAAGAAAAAAAGGAAAGAAATGGTACTACCGCT
>NZ_JAJCNG010000066.1:0-1004 GCF_020561005.1 Mediterraneibacter sp. 210702-DFI.3.120
ATGATATACTAGAAGAGCCGGGAAATTATGAATTTCTTGATACAGTTCTCGTATTGCGTCTCTAGATAAATAATTCAGGCATGGCAAACAGACAGATTGGGGAATCTGCCTGCTGAAAAAATATCAAGATATGAATATTTTATCGGTATTGGAATGTAGTTGCAGTCCTTGCTCTTAAGTAGCGGGGATTGCGCCTGTCGGGTCTTACAGCAATTAATTCCCTACCTATTAAAGCAATAACATCAACGGGCGGTGAGGCACAAGAGCGTCTCAGAAATTCCGTACATATAGCGATAGCTATGCTGAAATTTATCTGATAACTATACTTCCGATCCTTTTTTTCAACAACAATTGCGCCAGTAATCAGTTCACAAAAGTTATAAAGAATGAGTTTTGCATAGATTTCTTGGATTACTAAATCCTTTTTTCTACTATGGAAGAAAAGAAGTCCTGCGGCATACTTTATGTCACGAAAAGATGTTTCGATTCCCCAACGCATATTGTACAATTCCCGTAATTCCTCTGTGCTAAAATCTTCTTTTGGAAGATTGGTATATACAACTTCGGTGTTCCCATTTGGAAGGACAAAACTCATAATCCGAAAAGAGATGTAGTATAAACTTTTACTTTTAGGGTCGAGGTAATCAAAAGTTCTGTTTGCAATAGTTTTATACACTTCAGGCTCTGCTTTAACAGTCTTTGTATTTTTTTTGGTAAGCCATCTTTCGAAAATGATATCATACTCAGGCGAATCTGGAAGTTTAATTGTAGCCAACATACTACGCGGGTTCGATTCTCTAGCACGAACTAGAAAATATGCATTGTTTTCAATGGCATGTGCAAACACATTGAATGATACCAATCCCCTATCAGCAATAAATAAAGGTTTTCGCGTAGGATTAGTAGCCGTATAATGATCTATTATGTCACACATTGCTATATATTCATTGATATGATTCAATGGTTGGAGAATTACATCAGTATACAAATGTGATAATAAATTG
>NZ_JAJCNG010000067.1:0-929 GCF_020561005.1 Mediterraneibacter sp. 210702-DFI.3.120
ATCATCTATCAGACCGCCGAGGACGGTTTGGGCGATACCGTTAAGCCCCGGCTGATGGAAGCTGACGCAGACCTTGAAAGAGTACTTGTCATTGACGATAGGGACACACCGCTGACCCTTGCCGATGAGCGCATAGCAAGGGCAATCCGGGAAAACAACGCAAGGCTGGTTATCATTGACCCGGTACAGGCGTTTCTGGGCGCAGATGTGGACATGAACAGAGCAAACGAGGTGCGCCCGATATTCCGCAGTCTGGGAGACATTGCACAGGCTACCGGGTGCGCTATCGTGCTGATTGGACACCTGAACAAAGCCGCAGGAACGCAAAGCACCTACCGGGGATTGGGGTCTATCGACATTACGGCGGCAGTCCGCAGTCTGCTGTTTATTGGTAAGCTGAAGGACAGTCCCACAACGAGGGTGCTTATCCATGAGAAAAGCTCCCTTGCGCCGCCCGGTCAGTCTCTTGCCTTTTCTCTGGGAGACGAGAAAGGTTTTGAATGGATAGGGGCTTATGACATTACCGCTGACGAGCTTCTTGCCGGGACGGACACCGCTAAGACCGAGAGCAAGACCGCACAGGCGCAAATGCTCATTCTGGAACTGCTTGCGGACGGAAAGCGTATGCCGAGTGCAGAGCTGGAAAAGGCAGTCAATGAGCGTGGGATTTCCTCACGCACCATGAGAACGGCAAAGAGCCGTATCGGGGACAGACTTGTGACCGAGAAAGACGGCACAGCATGGGTCTGCTATCTCCGAGACTGACAACAGGAACACGGCAAGCGTGGCAAAGACGGCAAGGGTTTTATAGATACCTTAATGTTGCCGCCTTGCCTTGTTCCCTCATACTGACACCGCTCGATGATGAACAGTCACCGGGCATTTTTCATTTACAGGAGGATTTTGAATGAACAATACCGCAACCAACA
>NZ_JAJCNG010000068.1:0-801 GCF_020561005.1 Mediterraneibacter sp. 210702-DFI.3.120
CATACCCCCGTATGACTTTCTTGATTTCCTTTGAAAGAAGATATTTGATTCCAATGAATTAAATCCTTTGATTCATACAAAAGTACACAATCTCCACCTGAAAGAATCATAACCCACTTTTCTTCATAGCGAAATACTTTTGGATCTCGAAAATCTTCTCTTGAATCTGTTAAAATCGGATTTCCAGAATATTTTTCCCATGTACGCCCTTTATCATAACTAAACGCTACTCCCTGACTTTGCCTTTTGGTTTCATGTTCACTATAAGTAAAAAATGCTACCATTCGCTGATTTTCTTCATCCACAACTGCACTACCAGACCAGATTTGTCCAATTTTATCTGGTGCAATAGCTTTAGGTAGTCTCTTCCAATGCACTAAATCTTTACTTACTGCATGTCCCCAATAAATCTGCTCGTTAATATTATACTGATGAAAAAGATGATATTCACCCTTATAATATACCAATCCATTCGGATCATTTATAATATAATCTTCTGCTGAAAAATGTATTTTCGGTCTGTATTTTTCCATTTTAACACCTTTAGGCATTCATCCAGCTCCGATGAATGCCTGTCTTTCTATCACTTCTTAAATTTATTTTTTTAATTCAACAAAATCTGCTTTCAACTGATCTACCATCTGATCAAATGTATATTCTCCACTGAAATATCCTTGGAAATCTGCTGCAGCTTTTGGTTCATATCCTGAAGGAAATCCTCCCATTACCCATGGAAGTGTCTTTCCTTCATCAATATATCTTTTTACTTCTTTTGACAACGTATCTGTGATTTCAACATCA
>NZ_JAJCNG010000069.1:0-796 GCF_020561005.1 Mediterraneibacter sp. 210702-DFI.3.120
GGCAGTCCCGAAACGCTGGAATACTGGCGGCAGACATGGGCGGAGCTATGCAATGGCAAGTTTGCGGAAAAGGGGCTTGACGTTCGTATCGACCACCGAAGCTATGAGCGTCAGGGCGTGGAGCTTCTTCCCACCGTCCACGAGGGCGCAACCGTCCGGGCAATGGAGAAGAAAGGCATACGCACCGAGAAAGGCGAGTTCAACCGCTGGATCAAGGCAACCAATGCCGTTATCCGGGACATCAAGAAGAAAATCGCTCTCCTGTTCGATTGGATTGCCGAAGCAAAAGCGGAGATTGCCAAGCCGCAGGCACCCGACCTTGTTTCTCTGCTGAACGCCTATTACACCCAGCGCAGAGCCGGGGCGTATTCGCAGAAAGACAAGGTCAGCAATCTAAAGGAGATGAATGAGACTTTCAATTATCTCCGGGCAAACGGGATTTACTCCCTTGAGGATTTGGAACACCGTGTCAGCGAACACAGTGCTGCCACAGAGAGCTTGAAGAAAACGCTGGACGAACAGACCGCTCGAATGAAAGCGATTAAGCGGCTCTATGACAGCTCTGCTGCTTTCCAGAGCTTGAAGCCTGTCTATGACGGCTTGCAGAAAATCAAGTTTGAGAAGCCCAGAGCCAAGTACAAGGCAGAGCATGAAACGGAACTGAAACAGTTCTACGCCGCCAGACGCAAGCTGACCGGAGAATTCCCGGACGGCAAGGTGGATATGAAAAAGCTGACCGAAGAGTATGACGAGCTGGAACAGGCGCACAACACCACCTATGGCGAGTTTAAGACCG
>NZ_JAJCNG010000007.1:0-119624 GCF_020561005.1 Mediterraneibacter sp. 210702-DFI.3.120
ACAACCATAAACGCTCGTTAAAAGCGTCATTCTATATCGCCATACAAGACGATTGCGTAAGGAAAAATCCCTTTGATTTCAAGTTAAGTGAAGTCCTAGAAAATGATACCAAAGAGAAAGTTGCATTGACAGAGGAACAGGAACAAGCCTTACTCTCATTCATCAAGACGGACAATGTGTATCACAAGTATTATGATGATGTGCTGATACTGTTAAAAACAGGACTTCGTATCTCGGAACTGTGCGGACTGACAGTAGCCGATATTGATTTCAAGAATGAAGTTGTGATTATCGATCACCAGTTACTAAAGAGCAAGGAACAAGGCTATTATATTGAAACGCCTAAGACGAAAAGCGGAATAAGGCAAGTACCATTAAGCAGAGAAACGATACAGGCATTTCAACGGGTTATGAAGAAACGCCCAAAGGCAGAACCATTTGTGATAGACGGACGGGGCAATTTCCTATTTGTCAATCATAAGGACAAGCCAAAAGTTGCGATTGATTACAACGCCTTATTTGTCCGTATGGTAAAGAAATACAACAAGCACCACAAGGACAATCCCTTGCCACATATCACACCGCATACGCTACGCCATACGTTCTGCACAAGGCTGGCAAGCAAGAACATGAACCCAAAAGATTTACAGTATATCATGGGGCATTCAAACATTAGTATCACAATGAATTGGTACGCTCATGCGTCCATAGATACCGCAAAATCAGAGGTTCAGCGTCTATTCGCATAAGAAGTATTTACCACGATTTTAACCACGCTTGATAGCGAAAATATAAGAAGATAGACCTAGATATGTGAGGTTTACCACAAAAGAAAAATGCCCGTAGAGCCGATAAAATAAGGCTTTGCGGACATTTAAGAAGATATAAAAAGATAGTCAAAAAGACATATATAATTTAAGAAAAATTATGGATTTCTTTAATCCTGTTCATCCTGTTTGGCACTGTCTTTTCAGAACGAAGTGATCTCATGCTGTACCGCATAAAACAAAAACGGAAACTTGCATATGCAAACATATTAATCAGTTTATTGAAGAAAACAACTTTGCTGCAGTATTTACTATTTCTGCCGGTATCCTGCCGCTTCCGGATCTATCACGGACCGGTTATGCAGAGATTATAAAGCGAACTGACTTTTCACTGACCATGGCTAAGCAGCATGGAAGAAACTGCTATTATATATTCCAGGAAGAAGAGTACCAAAATTTCTTACGTATCCGCGAGATCACAAATGAGCTTCATTCAGCAGTAAATCATGGTTTCCGTGGATTCTCAATAATCTTCCAGCCAGTCATGGATATCCGACAGGATAAACTGACCGGAGCAGAGGTGCTGATACGCTTTGCTTCTAAAAAATTTGGACCGATCTCACCTGCTGAGTTCATACCACTTTTAGAGACAAGCGGACTGATTATTCCAACCGGACGCTGGTTCATGCGAGAAGCAATAACCGCCTGCCGGAAAATCCGGATGCAAATTCCTGATTTCAAAGTTAATATTAATGTATCCCAGGTGCAGATCACAAAATCAGATATTATTACAGACCTTATCAGCGAGATGGACGCTTCTGGTCTTCCACCTGCTGCAATTGCAATCGAACTGACAGAAAGTATTCTGCTCGAAAAAAATGAAAAGGCGCAAAACTTCCTGAAAAAATTAAAACAGGCTGGCTTGCAGTTAGCATTGGATGACTTTGGAACCGGTTATTCCAACTTTCATTATCTGAGTGAACTTCACCCTGATATTGTTAAGATTGATCGTGGTTTTACTTCCAAGGCAATCACAGACAAAAAGGAATATTATCTGTTAAATCAGTTTAGTAACATGATTCATAATCTCGGTCTGAAACTTTGTATTGAAGGTATTGAGACAGAAGACGAATTACAGAAGATGAAACTTCTGAAACCGGATTACTGCCAGGGATTCTACTGGGGACGGCCGTGTTCTTATGATGAGTTCAGGAAATATTTTGTGGATGTGAAAAGATAATTACATCATTAAAAAAGAGAAGCCAATTCCCAATCATTTGGGAACCAGCTTCTCTTTTTTCACTATTAAATTGCCCCGGTATTCTGTATCCAGACATCTCTCCTAGAATTTTCCGCCACCGCCTCCGGCAGTACTTCCGGAAGATGTTGTATGCGTACTGCTTCCGCCGCCACCACTGTGAGAATCATTTTTCTCTTTTTTTGTTTTTGTCATTGTATTATACAGGAATATGTCTCTGCTCTCAGTAAGATTCATACTTCCAGCTTTCACATAATTATTAGCTGCTGCCTGGAAACGTACTGTTTTCAGCTTTGATTTCATAGTGCCAACAACAATCAATGAAAGGACGATACCAGCTACTAATGAAATCGGAATCCAGATCCATGACATTGGTTTTTGTGGTTCATTATCGATATCATAAGGTTCTCCGGTTTTTGCCTGCGTAATAAAATCATCACACTCATCAGCAAATGTATCAAATGCTGCCGCAAAATCACCATCAGACAAATCACCCGTCATCTCTTCTCCTATGTACTGGATACCTGCATCCGTAAATGCTGTAATAGCATATCCGTAAGTTGCCATATACCAGTCATGATCTTCCATGCTGATCAGAAGTATTGTTCCATCCTTGTCCGGTCCATAACCATAATTATGAGACTCATAGAATCGTTCCGCATAATCAGATACCGTCAGTCCATCCAGTGTATCGGTTGTGACAACCGTCACATCTACCTTCTGTCGCGTACTGATCTCATCTAACTTACTGGTTAACAGCTCCCTCTCATCTGCAGACAGAAGCTCCGCATTGTCGATGACACGAGGATATTCATTCGCGAATTCTTCTGTTTTCTCCGCAAAAGCCGGAACTGCAAGACCTAGACAGAGGATGAGGATCGTCATAAACGATAAAATTTTTTTCTTCATTTCCCCACCTCCCTAAAACAGCCCGATCAGGTGCAAAAGCCATGCAGCACCATACGTTACAACTGAGAATACAGCTGCCAGCATCACTGTCCAGCGTGCTGCTGCACCTTTATCTACCGGCAGATCACCGACAAACTTTCCTGTCTGTCCATTCATTGCAAAGGTGTATTTGTTTCCGTTCCATGTGGTATTCAGAAGCCATACCGGATACAGTGCATACTTTGCTTTTCCGCCATGAAATTGTACACTGCTATTGTCTGTTGTTACTGTAGCATAACCTTTTACTGTCTCAGCGAAGGCTTCCTCTGTAGAATGTTTTACACGTTTATTGGCACGTTCAATACTTTGTTCGGCAGTTACATCATACTTATCAGCCAGATATCCTGCAAGATAAGCAGTCTGGAAATCCACCGCATCTGAAATATTGAATGGCTCGATAGATTCCATCAGATCGTCTGCCATCTTTGTAGATCCATCTACCGGAACATTTTCAAAACCAATACTTCCACCCCGGTGAACCATAAAATGACTTGTCTCAGTATAATCATAATCACTGTCGCTCCACATTCGCACCTTTGTTGCCCGATAGCGGACTGTGGCATCTACATTTGTATCAAAAAGCCAAAATGGAACGTAAATACCTTTGATCTCATCAATATGATTCTGATCCTTGAAAATCTTTGGCAGAAGACGTTTTCCGGTCAGATGCTTCTTCAATCCTTCTTTTGCTGCCTTTTTATCTAATTTGAACGGAATCACCAGATCCGGTTTTAATGCTCCCGAAAATTGTCCCATCATTACGATCGGATTATCACAGAATGGGCAGGTTGTTGCTGCCATGTTGGCATCTCCGACAATCTCGCCTCCACAGGACTTACACACATACGTGCGCAAACAATCTGTTTCACCTTCCTGCCACTCACTGCCTGCGGAAGTATCCCACTCCATGTCATCTGTCTGTTCATTCTGCAGCTCTGCATCATAACCTTTGAGTTCATCCATCTCGAACTCAGTATCACAGTACGGACACTTCATCTTCTGAATCTTACTGTCAAAGGCGATTGCACCGCCACAGCAAGGACATTTAAATTCCTGCAAGCCTGCCATAACTCATTCTCCTTTCTTCCATGCCGGGCTTCCGGCAGTTATTTTCCAACCGCTGTTCATCCGTTACTGTCTGTCGTTCTCATCAAAAATATCTCCACACTCCGGACAGAATCTTGGCGGATTCTTCGGATCTTCCGGTTCCCATCCGCACTTATCACAACGGTAAAGCGGTGTGCCTGCCGGCTTCTTTGCTCCACAGTTCGTACAGAATTTGCCTTTGTTTACTGCGCCACAGGAACACGTCCAGCCTTCGTCCTCTGCCGGTCTCTTTGTTCCACAGTTCGGACAGAAATTACCTGTTACTGTAGTACCACATGCACATTTCCATCCGCCTGCTGCCGGAGCTGCCTGCGGTGCCGGTGTCGGCTGTGGTGTCGGAGCTGCCTGCTGCTGTGCTGCCTGCTGAGCCTGCTGTTGCTGTCCCATAGCAAAAAGATTCTGTGCATTCATTCCACCACCTGCAGCATTCATTGCCATACCCATGCCCATGAATCCTGTCATAGCTCCTGCCTCGTTGCCCGCTGCAGTCTTCATCGCATCTGCCTGAGCACCGACAAGTGTAGCTGCTGCCATTGTAGGATCACGCATGATAGCTGTACGCTGTGCCTGTTTAATCAGTTCTGCATCCTCGTCCGGAAGAATAACTGATCCAAGAGCAATACTTACAACCTTCAGTCCACGAAGAGTTCCCCATTTCTCTGAAAGTGCAGTATTCATGGCATTTTCAAGATCTGTATTGTGTGTTACGATCTGATTTGGACGAAGTTCCATCTCTGACAGACGGCCAAATGCCGGCTGCAGGGCTGAGATAAATTCTGTCTTAAGAGTACTGTCAAGTTCTTCACGGGAATATTCCTGTTCTACATTTCCACATACATTTGAATAGAACAACAGTGGATCAACAATCTTATAAGAATATACACCTGAACAACGGATTGATACGTCAATATCCAATCCAATCTTGGAGTCTACTACACGGAACGGAATCGGATTCGCTGTACCAAAACGGTTTTCCAGAATTTCCTTTGTATTAAAGTAATAAATTCTCTGATCCTTACCTGTATCTCCGCCATAAGTAAAACGCTTGGCTACGGTTTTAAATGTCTCTTTAATGCTCTCACCGAGATTTCCCGAGAAAATGGATGGTTCTGTTGAGGTATCATATGTAAATTCACCAGGCTCTGCACAAACTTCTACAACCTTGCCCTGTTCTACTATGATCATACACTGTCCATCAGCCACGGCAATACCGGAACCGTTAGAAATGATATTGTCATTTCCTTTTGTATTAGAAGAACGACCTGTCGTTCTCTTCTGTCCCTTTGTAACGAGCACTTCTTTCGGCATAGATTCGCAATAGAAAAACTCTTTCCATTGATCCGCTAATGTTCCACCGAGTGCACCCATACCTGCTTTAATAAGTCCCATATTGACTCCTCCTTTTCCAACTTAGAATCTGTCTGCATTTTTAAATTCCATAGACATATCCAATGTGTTCTTTCCTTTTATTGTATTATAACAAAAAAGAAAGAATCTGTCTGTCCTCAAAAAATAGATTAGCTGCTTTTTTACACAAAAAGCAGCTAGTCTATTTTCCAGACTAACTGCTCCTGTTGAATTCTTTTATTAGTTTTGTTCTGTCTCTGAGATCTCTAATTTCTTCTTCTGAAATTCCATATTAGACAGTAAAATGTTCATTGCAAAACCTACAAGCAAAGCCCATCCGGAACCTTTGAATGCAAGCACTGCTGCCATTACTCCGGCAATACTTTTATCTGTACTCGTCTTACAATAATCCATACCGATTCTTGCACATACATATGCCTGGAATAACAAAGTGATCGCAGAACCCACGCCCATGATTGGTTTCATGAATGACACAATCGGCACTAAAATAACACTGATGAATGTTGCCATACGGAAAGAACTCATTCCACCGATCAGCGATTTCATCGCTTTCTTTCCTTCTTTATAACGCATTGCAACAGATACGGTCATACCAATCCAAAGCGGACCTGCCAGTGGTGGGAACGGTGCAAAAATTGCAAGGATCAGGTTTCTAAGACCACTGATCAGGTTTGATCTGCTTGAATTAAAGTCAATATATTCGTCACTTCTGCTGTCCTGTGCTTCCTCTACCAACGTCTGTGATGTAACAAAATCTCCAAACGCAAGTACATAACAGATTAACGCCAACGGAATTGCACTTATAAATTTTGAAATCGGTGGAAATCCGACTGCAAAAATACTGACTGTGTGGAAAATATTACTAAAGTCAGGAATTCGGATGAATGTTCCAAGTTCGAGAACCGGTTTTGACAATTCTCCAAGCAATACTCCTGCTAACATAGCAATCAGATATGGGAATAAGTTTCCATATTTTGCCATGATATCCAATATTTTATATTTTTCTCTGTTCTTTTCACAGAACGGTGAAAAACTCAAAAACGCAAGTAACAATGTACCGGAAAGTGTTGCGATTGGCGCAGTCATCAGCTGGCTTCCATCTGAGAGCTGTCCTTGCAATACTGTAATCGGTGCTGCAATCAGAATACCGCCTTTTATTGAATTCGGCACACCATTCACGAATTTATCTGCAAGCTTGGTAATTCCCATAAATATAAATACAAATGCAACAAGCAGCTGCAATGCAATCATTGCCTGAATACGCTCCGGTCCTTTTGGGAATCCATTTAAATATGCCAGTGTAAATGGTAATGTCGGTGTGATCCATCCCGGGACAACCGGATCTCCTAACCATCCATGAAGCATGTACATAAATACTTCAATGATGACGCAGCTCCATGCAAGTTCATACGGAAGTCCAAGATTATCCGTCAGATACGGAATCGAACTTAACGCAGTAGCGCCAAGGATCAGACCTTGAAAAAATTCTACATATTCTAATTTATAATGAATTCCCGGAATACGCCACTGAAATGGGCCGAGTGGAATATAGGGAAGTTCGTTGGCTTTTCTTGTTCTTTTCGGACTCATCTTTTAAGCTTCTCCTTCATTTTTCGATTTACAAGTGTCTATTTTTTAACAATTTAATCTCAAAAAAAGGACTGCATTCTTTTTGATGATAACATCTTTTGGAACAACAGTCCATTTTTTTCGTATGAATTGAGATTGTT
The DNA here is from genome assembly GCF_020561005.1 of Mediterraneibacter sp. 210702-DFI.3.120. Classification (NCBI taxonomy): domain Bacteria; kingdom Bacillati; phylum Bacillota; class Clostridia; order Lachnospirales; family Lachnospiraceae; genus Mediterraneibacter; species Mediterraneibacter sp. 210702-DFI.3.120. The sequence continues at coordinate 7,179 of NZ_JAJCNG010000007.1, forward strand.
ACTATGTTACTTCCTATAATGCACTTTTTCCGAAGATTTTTTTGTGCTGTGCTACTAAGTAGAGAGAACTTAAAATAGCAAGGATTGCAAATACTAACAGCATGATCATGAGGCTGTATACTGCACTGGCCTCGCCTGATGATTTTGTAAGCTGTGCTGCCACTACTGGAATCAGGTAGCTTGCCGCACCCATAAATGTGTAATAAATACCAGTATTTCTTCCCTTCGGTCCTGGGTTAAATAACTGAACAACTGCAAGACCAGTCTGAAGAGCACCTCCTGCTGCGAAGAATCCCAACATTGCGATAGCGATGTAAATGATTGCCACCTGATGGATAAACAGTACACCCGCAAGTGCAACTGCTGTACAGATAGAATCAATAAGTACAACCTTCAGCGGATTCCATTTTAATTTTGCCATCATGAACGCCCAGAAAAGTACTGCACAGATAGATCCGATCGTATAAATAGAAGTCATACCTGCTGCCTGAATCTCGGAAAGTCCACATACGGAAAGTCCAAATGCTTTTGTATACTGCTGTGCGCCATACATGATCGCCATGCAGAGGAACGCATAAAACATGACAAGAAATACGATAAACTTGTTTGGCTTTACAAGCATTGCAGCCTTCGCTGCATCAATCTCTGCCTGCACTGCATTGTCGGATTTGTCTTTCTTTCCTTCTGACGCTTTCTTCTGATCATCATAAGCAAACGGTGCAATAATTGCAAGTACAAGACAAACAATCGACATCACAAGCGGAATAATAACATTTAATTTCCAGTTTCCGCTGCTTGCGTTATGAACAACCAGGAATGGATAAATCATACCGGAAACAGAAACAAAAAATTTGATTCCGATCAGTGCAGATCCAGGTGCTGCCGGATAAGCTTCCTGTACAGCAGGATATCCTGATGCATCCCAGAAACCGGATGTTGCAACTCCAGTAACAAAATGTCAATAGTTTTTTAATCATTTTTCTCAAAAAGGCAAAAAAATAGAACGTATAGTTTATTTCCATACGCTCTATCTCACATTTCATATTAAATTTTGAATTCTACAAATTTTTTATATTTCGTTGTCAATATGTTTTCTACTCTAACGCCCCTTTTACTTTTTTGTGGGAAATGCACCGCTCCTCCCGATTGGCAAGTGCCTTCACCCTGCCTTCTAACAGAAGTTCCCTTCCTTTTTCATTTCTTGTATACACACAGTCATAATTTCCGATATACGGATGCATGCATTTTGCAAAACGTTCCGCATCCTCCTTCTTTTTCGAAAAACAATTTGGAATGGCATAGAAACCATTCAGTCCTTTGTGTCCCTTCTTTTTCACAAGTATGTAACGCTGGTTGTCGATCACATCAAAAAATTCATTGACACACTGTGCGAACAACGCTTTATCCCTGCCGCTTCCACCGGACAGATAAATAATATGGTTATCCGGTCCGTTTGATTCTGTCTCAACTTTACAGTGTGTTTCTTCCAGAAGCTGTTGCTCCTCTAATGCTTTGCGGATTCCATTTCCAAATGCCTTTAATCTTTTTAGCGGACTTCCCAACATGAAAATTTTCGGGAAACGTATCATAATTCCAGCCAGTCCGGCAGCAATGAAGAAGTAACAGGTTCCGGCCAGGATACCATTTTGGGACGCTGCAGCAACAATACCTGCCCCAATTGCCCCGATCAGACACAGAATTCCTGACAGGATCATTGTAAGAATCGCATCCCAGAAAACAACACTTGTGACAAATTTGTCTTTTACTTCTGTCTCATCCACAATATCCATTTTGTCATAGACTGCAAGTGCACTGTTCCAACGTTCTTTTAACGTATCGCGCTGCCCCGACATTTTCAGCATTTGTCTGTTAATCCTGTCAATATTCGTTTTATTAAATGGCGTTTTAATAACTGACAACCGTTTCATTCCATTTTCAATCGTATTTTCTGTATAATGCAGACCGAGAAAATGTTCCATCCTTCGCTCCAGCATACTGTAATCTTCACTGATCTGATTGTCATCTGCCTTTAGCACTTCGTTCCACGGTCTTAAACAGACTAAATGCCAGATGTTACTTGTTTTTTCCGGATGTTCTTTCATCACACGGATGGCACGCCCTCTCATCTGGTTGCTTAACATAAATGAGCCTACAAAGCTTGCAAGGATCAGGGAATTGATACAAGGAGAATCCCATCCTTCCCCTAACAGCGATTTTGTACCGATCAGCACCTGCATATAGCCTTTTGAGAAAATATCTGTTACCGCCCCTGTGAGAAAATGTGCATTTCCAACCGCTGTCACTTTAAGATAATCTGTTTCAGAAAGATTTCCGATCCTGCTGAATGTAACTTTTCCGCTCATTCCGATCGCCTGCTCTAATGCTTCTCTTGCCTCTGCCGGAATGATCACAATCGTTCCACAAAGCACCCCAAAACGGATTTGTTCGTTTTTCTTTTCATTGTCACGACGGAGCATCTCAAAAAACGGAAGCACTCCAAGTGAGTTAACATCATATTCTGTATTTCCAATTGCTTTTTCATATTCTTTCCGGATGTAATCTGTCAAAACAAGCAGCCTCAAATCCTGACCGGATGCCTCATATTCATGGAACACAATATCACGGATGCTGTTACATTTTCCAAGGGAATTTGTGAGCATTTTTTCCACTGCCGCACTTTTCGTCATGACGACTTTTTTCTTTTCTATCAGACCGTCGGATTTTAAATCAGCAATTAGCAATTCACGATATGTCTTGTCACACAGGTATGAATCCACATCATCATACAAGAATCCCTGTAACAGACGCTCCATCCATTGCACATTCATGTCCGGTAATTTTTTTGCCCCCAAAAGCCTCTGTAATCTGGACGGAATTGCAATATTTTTGCTCTGTAAATAAATCAACAGTGATGCCAGATATGCCGGATTATCCAGAAGCAGATCATCTGAGAGCTGTCCACTGAACCCCTTATGGCTTCTTACGTACGTAAGGAACTGAGTATCCCGCATGATTTTTTCTGTCATTGCTTTACTGCGTTCTTCAAAACGTCTGACTTCCTTCTCTTCTTCTTTTGTTGGATAGTTGAAGTAAACATAATCCTGATGCGGACAGAGGCTTCCCTCTTTTACGAGCTCCGGTATCGTAATCTCTTCATCGATCTCTCCACACATATTCATGTACCGCGTCCACATAGCCGGTGTGGAATCATATGGTGGTGTTGCTGTCAAAGCGATGATTTTAAGGTTATTCACCTGTTTTTTGAATTCTTCTAATGCTTTCCACCATTCACTTCGCAAGTGGTGGCATTCATCCAGACAGAGTACTTCGATCCCAGCCTCTTTCATCGTCCCAACCAGATCAAAACCGCTGTAATCTACTTCCTTTGTCTCTGTTTTCGCCGGGCACTCGTCTGTGCCTGTGCCACTATCCTCACCTGCATCTTCCTGTATTCCCTGAAATCTTGTCATGGCACTGTGTAATGCCTGATAGGTTGCAACCGTGATCGCCTTTGGCTGTTTTAAATTCTGTGAAAGATAATCTTCCCCCTGTATGCCCTCACATAAAAAAGCTTCCTCAATCCTTGCGATCCACTGCTCCCGGATCGTAATGGATGGTGCCAAAATCAGTGCTTTTCCGTTCATCCTGCGGATCAGTTCAATTCCCAATGTCGTTTTCCCGGATCCGGGTGCCGCTACAATATGTATTTTTCCATCTGCCATGTACCTGTCTGCGTGTTCCAAAACCCTTGCCTGATACCTTCTCCATGTTCCTTTAAACTCTAAAATACCTTCGTAATTCATAATCATCCATTTTTCTCTGCTTATTCCACTTTTTCTGTGGTCTGTAACTATTATATACAACTGCCAATTTTCTTACAAGAAAGATTCCGTGTCCAATAAGAAGTATGCCTATGTTGGGATATTTAAATCATTCTGCATCCTCAAAGCAAATGAATTTAAATAGAATTTCAGGTGTGCCTGTGATAAAATATTAATAAGTTTAACAACTGAAATTTGACTGTATCATTTTGTTCATCAAATTTATTATTCATAAGGTGTCTATTTTGATCCTAAGAAGAAATGAATTTTAGGTCTTGTATATTCATCAAACTGATCTTCTGTCTCTGTATCAAATGAACAAGACAAACTGATAGGCGCATCCTGATCATAGAAACGGAAACTCTTATAAAATGTCCCATTTAGAAATTCATCTTTAAATTGTTGTGGAATAGCCTGATAAGATAATATCTCAGGATTAGATACGGATACATTTAAATTCTCAAAAGACTTTTGTAATGTCGCAAAATCTTTTTCTGCCTGCATTAAATTCTCTTCTAAACTCTTATTAATATCCACACCTTCTGCATATGAGATATTGGTGATAGTACCACTATTATTGACTTGAACATGAACATAACAATCAGTAGCACCTGAATCTCTTAAATATCCCATAACAGTATAACTTGATCTACTACGTGATTCATTTGGATTGTCTGCATGTACTCTTACACATACAGGTTCTAATGCCTTTTTTACTATTTCTACTTGTTTTGCAGAAGCTGCAATTCTTTGATCCATTGCCTGCTTTCCTTTTATATATTGAGGTATATAAGTACCGACTACAATAAGTATTGGGATAACTGCAAAGGCAATGAGTTGTTTTTTTATATCAGGAATAGGGATTCTATAAGCATGTGCCATGTTCTCGGCATTACTTCCTGCTTCAGATAACATATCTATAGATGTAGAGACTGTACTTACTGCACCAGCCACCTGCATAGCACTTCCTATATTCTTTGCAGTATCATTATCACTTTCTTTAAGGAATCGACCAACAGCTTGTGACGCCAAAGCAGCAGATACCTCTTTAGAATAATCTGTTTCTGACTGTTTCACATTTAATCTACCTATAAGAGATTTCCATTTCTTACCGTTCATTCCAAACTTAGGGGCAAGTGCACAGAAACAGAATATAATAACATATATAATGACAAATCCTAATGCAGTAAACATCCCTGTAGGCTGAAAACCTTTGTTTTGGAATACTAAATCATCTATCATCTCTAATGGTACTATTAATGCACATTGTACAAATGAAAAGATGAGTGCAACCACTGCAATCTTTGGATATATACAATATCTTTGAATCATTTTTTTCTCTTTATTGTTAATCATGGATATCACCTCTGTTTCTAGTATAACTTATTTTTGAATGAAAAAAGAGCGATATTTTGCTCTTACTATATTTGTTTCTTAACTAAAAGGAAATTACGAATATTTTGATGTTTAATACCATACTCAAGTTTGATTGTATCATGGTTCATCCTTGACCCGTTAGAGGGCAACGCATTTAATCCGAACAGCTCATTTAAAATAATATTATTCCTTTATAATTCTACAAACTTGAATTTTGTCTGATTACCAATTATCTTTTGTAATTTATAGCTGCATCAAAAAGAATACCAATACACTCAAGAGTATCGTTACTATTCCCATTATGATAAACATCATGGAAGTAAAACTTTTTGAAATTGGTCTATCAACATAGCACTTTTTAGGATTGTTTGGATTATAATAAACTGTCATCTTACTGTTGATAGGCCACAACTGCTCTGCAAGTTGACGCAAATTTGCAATGGATCCAGTTTTTACATGTAGCCAGCCTTTTTCATCTTCATAGACTTCTGATTTCACCGGTACGGGTACTCCAGATATTTGCGTTGTTTTAATTCCACAAAATATTTTCTTTGTTTTATAACAAGTTCCATTCACAAAGTACTCCACGATTGGATACACCCTTCCATTTCCCGGAAACCCATATTGTTTAACAATACCGTCTGTCTGCTTTGTACACAATTGATTCTGTCTTTTTACAATGATATTGAAAGTAACTCCTAGTAAAACCAATATTAGACCAAGACCTCCAACTGTCATCAATTCTAACCATGCAATTTGTATTTCTGTCATAGTTTCATCACCTCAAATTCCAGTTTTCTTGATTCTGCAAACTTGAATTTGTAATTACATTCCATACATATTGGCATTCTTTACAATCACTCTATCTCCTTTTTCTAATTGTTCCTTAGAAACTCCTCTTAACCCAAGTCCAACATGTTCTGTTTTATATCCACAACCATTTGATTTTCGTTCTTTTGTATGTATATCGATGTTAGTAATTATAGTCTCTAATACACCTCCATTTGTTTTATAAACACACGCATTTTCTCCTTCTCTACACATTCCTGTTGATATGTTTCCTGTGACAACTGTTCCAACCCCCATAATTGTAAATACATCATCAATAATCAATTCAAAGTCTTCTTTTAAACATAATGGAACATCTAATCTGTTCATATACTCTTTTTCTCGCTCTTTTTTGCTTTTACCAAATAATCCCATAGTGTTTCTCCTTTATAACTTCTAATTTGTTGCTCAAATCATATCACATTTTCAAACATATCTCAATTCCAATTGTCTCTGCCCCCATCTATTGCATTGCCTTTCGGCTTGCTTCTGTAACCAGCATCCGGTTAATCTTTTCTTGCATGGTTTCCTTTGCATCTTCATTGAAATGATAGCGGACAACATATACTGTCTGCCCGATTTTCTTTGTAAATGTGTTTCCCTCTGTTTTTTTATTCATCATTTTTTCCATAATCATCTATTTCCTTTCTTTCCTGTGCCCGACAGAGAGAGGTTTGCTTCTGTCCCTGCCGGGAGTTTATCGGCACGCTGACAACGCAAGTGTCAACATAGGGTTTGAAACTTTTTTCGGGTAGTTATTTCTGTTTTCCAAAATACTATTGAAAAGTTTTTTGAATGTTCTTGTTGACACCTGTTAAAAAGTAGCTGAAACACCGGTAAATACAAAGGATTTTGGTGTCAACAAAAATGTCAACAAGCAGTAAATTTCCGGGTAATCAGTAGCCTTTCGGCATCAAAATCAGCCTTTCTCTCTGTCGGGCAGATCAAATGGCAGCTCCAACTGTTCTGCTTTCGTCAGCTTTGTAAATCCATCTTTATCCGGTTCGTTGCCACCCTCTTCTTCTGCTCCTTCCCTGATCCAGCTTCTCTGTCTGCCATATCCTTCCTTTGAAAATCTGTGGACTCCGGCTCTCTTCCAGCCAGTGATCTGCGTATCCATAATGGAACAGATCTCATTTGTCTCGAATTTTTTCGGCTCCCGGTCAAAATGGTCAAAGGCTTCTTTCCAGATCTGGACGGAACATACATGACTACCTTTATAAGCGTCCAGCCAGCCTTGTATCATTCCTGCCATCGTATCTTCCTGTGTGAACTGTTTTCGGTATTCACTGATCTCCTGCTCCATTTCCTTTGAGAACTTCAACAGGCTGCTCTTATTCTCCGTTGACCAGTAGATTTCCATTACTTCTGCCCACAACTGGTCAAAATAGGATCTGGCTTCTTTTTCATCATCGAGGATATGCTTCTCTGCCTTACTGCTGTCTATAGCAATCGGCAGGAACCGTCTTGCCCCGGTACGGTCAAAAGGAATGAACTGCCTTGTGTTCGTTGAACCTGCAAAGATACACTGACGCTTCCGGTCTTCCTCATATTTATCATAAGGGTTCCGGTAAGTGTCTTTCTGTCTGGTCAGGAATGACTTGATTTCCTCATTGCTCTTTGCACTGATTGCAGCAATCATCTCCGACATTTCCATAATCCAGTGTCCCCGGAGATGCTCGTATATCTTACTGTCATTCAACTGCTTCAGATCATCAGAAAACCAGTCATCGTTCAATGCAAGAAAACGGAAAAATGTGGATTTTCCGGCTCCCTGCTGACCTACCAGACAAAGCATTTCATCTGCTTTACAACCGGGGCGGTAGATTCTGCTTAATGCTTCCATCAGGAAGTGCTTCACAACCTCATAGACAAAATCCGAAGCATCTGCCCCCATATACCGTTGCAGAACATAACGGATTCTCTCCTGCCCGTCCCACTCCAGTTGTTCCAGATACTCACAGATCGGGTGATATGCCCGGCTGTTGGCTTCTATGCGAAGTGCCTTATCCATACATTTTTCACTTGTGAGTTTGTAATAGCGTTCAAAGAAATAGTAGAAATAAGTCCTGCCATCATCATCCAGCTTGCAGACTTCCTCATTCCACCAGAGTTTTTTTACAATATCAATCCTGCCTGTCAGCTTGTTGTATTTCATACTCTCACGCACAAGCGGATCATTTCTCAGCACAACCATATAATTTCCAACCGTTGCTTTCGCAGTTCCTTTCTGTGTATATTCCAGCATCTGTTTCACTTCATCGACTTTGCTTTTATCTACCATCCGGAACATTTCTTTCATGGCATCTTTCTGTTCTTTTGTGGCGATCTCCTTTATCTTCTCTTTCGCATTGCTCAATCCGCTCCACCTCCTTCCATTTTTCTTTTACAAGTGCTTCCTTATCTGCCCTGTCCCCAAAGAGCAGGATATCCAGATAATACTCAACAACTGACAACTCCCTGAGAGCAGTCATAAACTTTTCATGCCATTCTTCTGTCCGTGTTTTTGGTGCATACTGTTCTTTCCATTCCAGAAGCAGGCTCAGATAATCCAGATAGGCTCTCAGGCATCTCAGATGTTTTTTCTGCCAAAGTTCTTCTGGTGTCGGCTCTGGCTTTTTTGCTGAAACGCTTCTCCTGTTCTGCGGTGATCCCCTGTCCCTGCCGGAATAAGGAATCCCAAAATCATCTGCCAGCTTCATGGCTGCATCTTTCAATCCAATGTCAAACAGTTGTGCCGTAAAATCAATGGCATCTCCTGTACAGCCACACCCGAAACAATAATATCTCCGGTCAACTTTCATGCTGGGTGATTTGTCATTATGGAAAATGCAGCGGATCAGTCCGCTCCTGTTGGGCTTTAACCCATACCTCTCCGCAGCCTGCCGGACGGTCACATTCTGTTTTACTTCATCAAATAATCCCAATTCGTTTCCTCTCTTTCTTAAATCTGCTTCCCAAATCTGGGAAGCAAGTTTTCACAAAAAACAAAAAAGCACTTTGTCCTGTCCTTACGGAATCAACAAAATGCCCTTATAGTTCCAGATCACTGGAATGTGATCTTCCTTTATTCAGTTGTTTTCTCTCTGCCTCTTCTCTTTGAATCTTTGCTACGTTCAATGCAAGTTTTTCTCTGATTGACGGCTTCACTTCTTTTTTGATTTCTTCTACAACGGCTTTTTTCTTCTCTGGCTGTTTTAACTGACGGACAACCCTCACAACAGCTTTTTCCATCGCATATTCGATTTTTTTAATCAGACCGTCCAGCCTGTTTATCGCATATTCCTTTTCTTTTCGTGATGCCTTACGTTCCGGACTCTGAATCCATCTCTTAGAATCTTCCGCAAGACGAATGTCATCTTTTCTGGTAGCCCGCATTGTTTCCTCTGCGACTTTATCCACAGCCTTGTCATAGGCTTCACTGGATACTTCGTCAAGCAAGGTTTCCACATCTTCAATACGGAGGGTAAGCTGTTGCAGTTCCTCTCTCTGTTCTTCAATCAGCTCGCCCTGACTTAGAATCCGGTCAGAATTGGAAATGAAATTTTCTTTAAATTCTTTTTCCTGCTGTTCTATTTTTTCTTTCTGTGACTGGATAACCTTTTCATTTGCCCTGACATGGTTTGACTGCCTTGCAAGTTCCAGATGATTCGCATTGACCTTATCCCTCTGCTGATTGAGCATTTCCTGCTGAACCGCAATCTCTTCTTTCTGCTTCATTCGGATATAGTCCTGTTTCTCCAGATACTGCCTTCCTCCATAGGACGGTTCTTCGTCAATTTCCAGTCCATGACGTTTACAGATATCCAGGAACATTGTCCGGCAGGCAGAATCAAAAACAACCTTACGGTTATTTGTCTTTGATCTTTTCTTTTCCGGATTCGGAAGTTCAAAGCCAAGTTCTTCCAGTGCCGCTTCCTGTTTCGGTTCAATCTCCCCATACCGGTTCGTAGCATCGAATACATGACGCTCATGAATATGCGGAGTCGCTTCGTCCATGTGCAGTGACCAGTCAATGATATGCACATTAGAACCAAACCGCTCATCGAACTCTTTCTTGAATTCATCAAAAACCAAAACCAGCGTTTCCACAGAAGCGTGTTCATCTATCGTCCCAAGCTGATAGATACTTTCTTCCGGACAGGTCTTTTTATTTTTCAGAACATCTTCCACCCCTTTACATCTGTCGGGGTGTCTTGCTTTCTCATGACGTTTATTCTGGTTAATCACATAATCGCTGTAATGATCCACATAGTATGCCATCTCAATCTGGTTAAAAGAAAAATTATCCTCTTTTCCCCGGTCTGCCATTGTGGTATATCCCTGATAGCAGTCCCAGTAAATATTCTGACGGACACGTTCATTGTCAATATGCTCACTGTGTTCCGGGTCAAATCTCCGGTCATTGTGAAGCGGATTGTAAACACCGTCTTTCCCAGATCTGCCGTTATGCCTTGTGCCTTTCAATTCACATCTCTCCTTTTTTCAAGTTGTTTCCCCGGAGGGGATTGCAGCGAAGCTTCCAAAAGTCTCTGTCCCCGTTACAGACAGTACCCAGTACCATATGGCGAAACGCCATATCACTGGGCAATGGCTGCCGCCCTTAACCTGCTAAGGGCTTTGCCCCTTAACCCCAGCAAGATGCTGCCGCTCTTTGCAATCTGGGCACAAAGGACTTCCAGCCCTCTGTACTCCCAGCAGACAAAACGTAACTCCTGCCGCTGTCCCTTCAGCAGGATCTCCGTTCCGTCTGTTTTTCAAAAATCCTCTGCATCGGATTTTGTGAAAATATAAAAATGGGTAAAACAAAGGGCACTAACTTTTTACGGTTAATGCCCTTTCCTTTACTCATTCACTTTTCAGATAATTCCTGTATGTATCATTCTGATAATTGCTTCAGAACCATTTTAACATTCTTCCTAAGTTTCATTCCGTCCCTCAGTCCCAACCGGTAGAAAAATTCTTCTGTCTCTGCTCCACTGTTAAATATCTGGTCGCAATATTTTGTAATGGCCTCTTCCTGTTTCTGTGGAAGTGTGGCAATCACTTTTTTATATTCTTCCTCAACTTCATCTGGTTCTGTCACAGACGGCTGGCTCAGTTTCCAGTCTGCATACTCTTTTCCCATATGCTCCGTTATGGTCAGGTTGATAAATTCTTCAATCTCTTTTGTAATCTTCATTTAAGAATCCTATTCCTTTCTCCAGTGGTCTACTTCATCAATCTGATTTTGATTGTTTCCAGCCACACCACTGCCCAGCCAGAAAGCACAGCAGGATATAAAGTATAAAACCTGCCACAAGCATCCTGACCGCTTCTGTGCCTGTCTCCTGTCCGAATCCATACCCTAAAACTGCTGTAATGCAGATGATCCCCGACAGGATATGAAATACCGTTGCCGACAGCCATGTGAAGAACATAACCACCAGTTGTATCATTGTCAGGCATATACGCACTGGCAGTAATACGATTTTCACAATAATTCTTACAACAACCATGACTGTCCACCCCTTTCACTGTTTCAGATAACTACGATAGCTGTCTATCACAGAATCTGTCACACCGCTTTTGTAAATCTTTCGGATATCAACGATTTTTTCATCTTTCAAAAGTTTCAGCCAGTCCAGTAAATCTTTTCTGCTGTTTGCAAAATTACAACATCTTCCGTCTGCATATTCAATCCAGTATCTCATAAGTCCCTCCTACACATACACCAGTTCATTTAAAATAATTTCATCTACCCGGCTTCTTGCATTGTTTGCCCGGCGAACCCATTCCATCTGATCTCTGCTTTTCAATTCTTCCGTAATGCCTTCCTGCTCCATAATCTGTTCCATGAGGAAATCCCTGCGTTCCAAACACTGCTCATTCAGATCTGCGAGATACGTCCAGAGCTTACCACTCAATGTCAGATAGGAATACAAGCCACTCTTGTAATCTTTCAGATAGTTTCTGTGAAGACTTCCATAAAAACCAATCTCTCTTTTCTCTTCCGGCACAGCGATCAGCGGCAGATAGATTTCCCCGACAAGGATATAATCCAGACCATTGCTGTCATCGTGAACGATTCTTTCTAATTTACTCATGCTGATGCGACTCCTTTCTTCGGTTCTGCAGGTGGAAGCAGTGATACCGGAACGAACACACCCTTTGCAATATCTTCCTGACGGATTTCCTCTTTTTTTGCATCCATCTCAGCTTTCTTTTTTGCCTTTGTCCGTTCATAGTATTCTTGCTGCTTGCCATTTGCTTTCCTTTTCAAGTAATTCTGATGAAGCCTGTCTTTTCTGGCTTCCCGCTTCTTCATTTCTTCAATTTCTTCCGGTGTCATTTCCACCTCACCGAAATGTGGCGGTAAATATTTTCCAATAAAATTAAAATAGATTTCCACTTCCTGAGTTGTCTCAATGCTTCCTTTTCGGTCACGCTCATGAACCACAATCTTTTCTACAAATTCATTCAGCATGTAAGTGGTCAATTCCTCAAAGTTTTGGTATTTATCAACCAGCGCAATAAACTTCTCCGCTGATCTGCGACCTTCTTCATAACCTGATAATTCAGCTTCCATATCTGCAATTTCTGCCGACAAATCTTTCTGTTCTTTAGAATACTGTCCGTCAAGAATCGTATATCGTTCATCTGGCAGCTTGCCAAGAATATTGTCCTCATAGATTCTGCAGATCAGTTTTTCCAGTTCCTGCACACGCTTTTTTGCTTCTGCTAATCTGTTTTTCAATCTTGTGATCTCACTGGACTGCTGTGAAGTCTGTGCCTTTTTTACTGTCTCCAAAAATTCTTCACGATTCAACTGTGAATACTCCGCAACAGCCTTTAAAAGTTCCTTAATCAGCTCCATAACCACATCAGCATTAATTCTGTGCTGTGTCTGGCAGAGTGTTCCAACCGGAACTTTAGAATATGCCGAACAGGTATATTGTGGCACCCGCTTGCCATTATTTACCCGATGGACATACATTTTAGAACCGCAGTCTGCACAATACATCAGACCTGTCAGCGGATGGGCTTCTCCCCATCCATCTGGATACCTTCTCACATTGCTTCGGATTCTCTGCACATTGTCAAAAGTTTCCTGATCTATGATTGCTTCCTGCGTGTTCTCAAACACCGTCCAGTTATCCTCAGATACATAATGACTTTTCTTATCTTTGAAATGCTTTCTGGTCTTGAAGTTCACTGTATGACCAAGATACTCTCTTTTTTTCAGAATACCTGCAACAGTAGAAGAACCCCAGCCATAAGGATCTTTGATTTCTTCTACTCTGCCTTTCCATAATCCGGCATCTTTCTTTGCCATATGAACTGCTGGTATCTCAACTTTATCCTCTTTCAGTGCCCTGGCAATCTGATATGGTCCGTAACCGTCCATTGTCATGTGAAAGATTCTCCGTACAACTACAGCTGCTTCTTCATCAACAATCCATACATTCGGATCATCCTTGTCTTTCAGATACCCATACGGTGTTGTACTTGCCACATGCTTGCCGGATTTTCCTTTCGCCTTGAAAGTGGATTTTATCTTTTTGCTGGTATCCCTTGCATACCATTCATTCATGATATTTCGGAATGGAGTAAAATCATCATCCTCCCGGAAGCTATCTACATTCTCATTGACTGCAATCAGGCGGACATTCTTCTGTCGTAGCAACTCCATATATTGCCCGACTTTCAGATAATCTCTTCCCATTCGGCTCATATCTTTAATCAGAATCGTTCTGACTTTCCCTGACTCTACTTCTTTCATCATGGCAAGAAAGCCTGGACGATCAAATCTTGTACCGGAGATACCATCATCAGTAAAATGAACAAGATTGGTGAATCCATGTTCTTTTGCATATTGTTCCAGCAGTTTCTTTTGGTTCGAAATACTGTTGGATTCTCCGTTTAATTCATCATCACGACTAAGACGTTCATACAACGCTGTCATGAATCCCTGTTTCTCTGTCATAGTCAGATGTCCTCCTTCGTTTATTAAGTTCCTGTTCTCATCCCATATCCGTTCCTGTACCGGGTTCTAATGTTTCCGGGACGTATTAACCAGAAAAGACACGCTGAATGCCTATTCAGTTCTGGTATCACTACGGGCAGGCTGTTTCGTTTTCAAGGTTCGTGTAAGAAGTAAAAAAGTTCTTTACACTAAACGAAATGCTCAGAGGTCTTTTTACAGCCCCCTTACTGCATCTTTTTTGATTTCGTGTCATCTTTTTAAAGTTCCTTACACAATCTCTGTACTGACGAAACAAAATACGGACATGTTTTGAAATTGTTTTTTACAAAATACAATTTTGTTCTTTAAGGTAAAAAAATAAGCCTCAAGAGACTTTTTAATCATTTTGGAGCTCCAACTCTTTAAAATTGATTGATTAAGAAGTCTCTTCAAACTTACTACACCTGAAACAAATCCACATACAGAAGCAACTAATGCACTTTTTGTAAATAAGAATCCAAGGAAGCATAGAATATATAATGCTGCTCCACCGATCATTAATTTTTTACGTCCTACATGATCCGAAATCTCTCCACCGATCCAGACGCTGACGAATTTACCAAAGCCTGTCCATGCAACTGCTGTACTTACCGCTGCAAGACCTGCTGCATATGCTGCTGACTGTGGGTCTGTCATATTGAATCCCCACTGTTTTGCAAAGTTTACGTTGTTCTGACTTAAAATGATAGCCTGGATACCATGTGTTAAATAGCAAAAATATACACAAAGGATAGACCACAAATATTTCTTTGCTCTCATTCCATCATTCTCCTTTTGTGAATGTAATTATTTTGCCTGAGCCTTCTGAAATTCCTGATACTCAGCAAGTGGCATCTCTTTTCCAACAAACAGTTCGTAGTTAACTGCCCCCTGCTGCAGAAGCATTCCTGCGCCACCGATTGCTTTGCATCCTGCTTCTTCTGCTTCAAGGATCATCTTTGTCTTCTCTGGATTGTATACAGTATCTGCAACAACAAGATCCTTACGGAATAAAGATTTGTCAACCAGAGTTACATCCTCGTGTGGTTTCATTCCCATAATCGTTGTATTGATAAGAATATCACAAGTTTTGATCTCTTCTTCCAGTTTAGCCTTATCAGCAAGATCCTCTACAGTAACAACACAGTCCGGACACTTCTCTGCTAATTTAGCCTTTGTTCCTTCTGCTCTTTCGTAGAATTTATCTTTTATATTGAAAATGTTAACTTCTTTTGCTCCGTCCAATGCTAACTGAACCTGAATAGCTGTAGCGGCTCCACCGGCACCAAGGACAACAATCTTTTTATCTTTTACAGATACACCATTGATCTCGAGATTTTTAACAAATCCAACACCATCTGTAATGTATCCTGTGATCACACCATTATCATTTACAAATGCGTTACATGCTCCGATGATCTCTGCTGCCGGAGAAAGTTTGTCAACTAACTTTGCTGCAATATTTTTACATGGCATTGTAAAGTTACCAGCGCGCATGTTGAATAAACGAATTGCCTCAAATGCTTTTGGCATTTCTTCCTCTGTTACATCAAACGCCAGATATGCATAATCTAATCCGTCATGCTGGAAACTGAAGTTGTACATTGCCGGTGATCCTGAATGTCCAACCGGTGATCCAAATAATCCCATTAAGCCTGTGTGTCCAGAAATTCTTTTTTCCATGATTCTAATCCTCCTGATATAATTTCATTTATAAATTCAATGCAACCTCATATGCTTCTTTTGTGGCATCCAGTGCACGGCGTGCTCTTACTGCGTCACCTACCATGTGGACTTCTGGTACGATGTCTTTTAATTCTTCTGCAAAGTCATAAACTACGTTCTGTCCATCACGGTGTGTATAACGTGAGCTGAATCCCATAGAGAGAACAACTGTGTCGAATCCTCTTGCCTCGTAGATTGTCTCGTCTGATTTATCTGCTGCATTTTTGTAACTTACGCCATCTGAGAAGATCTCTGATACAGCTGCACTTGTAATCTGTTTGATGCCATATTTTTCAAATGCTTCCATAAGAAAAATTCTGTGCTCATGGATCACATCCGGTCCGATCGCGTCTCTCATTTCGATAATGGCTACTTCATGTCCCTGCTCTGCTAAGAAGTCTGCTGTCTCTGCACCTACCATACCGCCACCAACAACTAAGACATTATGTCCTACCGGGCGTGTTCCTTCCAGGCAGTCAACACCATAGACGATATCCGGATTTTCAATACCTTTGATAAATGGAAGTACTAAAGTCTCAGCTCCTGTTGCAAGGATCACTGCATCCGGTGTATCTTCTTTCAACATCTGTGCAGTTACTTTTGTATTCATCTTGATATTAACTCCGGCTTTTTCACATTTTACAATGTAACTTCTGATCATACCTGTGATATCACCTTTTCCTGGTGGATATGCAGCCAGTCTCATATTACCGCCAAGCTTATCTGTAGCTTCAAATAATGTTACATCATGTCCGCGTCTCTTCGCTGTAAATGCAGCACACATACCTGCCACACCACCACCGATCACGTAAACTTTTTTCGCCTTTTCAGCCTTCGGAAGTCTTTCTTTTTCATGTCCGAGTACTGGATTTACAAGACAACAGATTGGTTTACCTGCATACATATTGGCAACACAGCCCTGAAGACAGGCGATACATGGTGTAAGATCTTCCAGTCTTTCTTCCATTGCTTTCTGTGGTGTGTGCGGATCTGCAAGTGACTGACGTCCAAATGCTACTAAATCTGCATTTCCCATTTTAATGATCTGTTCTGCAAACTGTGGTTCTGTATATCTTCCGACTGTAATAACCGGAATAGAAACACATTTCTTGATATTTGCAACAAGCTCTGCTGAGAATCCGCCGTGAATTCCTGTCGGAGCCCACATATACTCATCTTTTAAATGTACTGCACGGGATACATGAAGACCATCAATTCCGCAATCTTCTAAATAAGAAGCAACTGCACACATATCGTGATTATCAAGTCCTCCAAACATGTCTTCTGTACTGTTAATACGTGCAAGAACAGCAATCTTTCCTTCTGTTTTCTTCTTTACTTCTTCAATAATGAGACGTGAAAATCTCATTCTGTTCTCAAAGTTTCCGCCAAATTCATCGACACGCTTATTTGTTCTTGGTGACATAAATGAATTTACAAGATAGCCGTGCGCCATATGGATCTCTACTGCATCTGCTCCACCTTTCATTGCACGTTCTGCTGCTTCACCATATCCTTTTACAAGCTCATACACTTTTTCTGTAGATACTTCTTCAGGAATGTCTCTTCCATCTGCTGATGCGATTGCTGTAGCAGCCTGGATCGGTGCTCCTGCATTCTTTGCATTTCCTTCCGTTCCTGCATTCTGAAGCTGGATAGATACCTTTGCACCTTCTTCATGGCAGGCATCTGTAATTTTCTTTAGGCTTTCAATGCTGTTGTCATCATAAAGGCATGGTTTCTTAGGACCGCCCTTCGCTCCTTTATGTACTACAGTCGCTTCAATTGTGATCAGACCAAACTGACCTTTCGCACGCTCACCATAGTAAGCCACAGATTCGTCACTCCATGTTCCGTCTGAATTTGCGAAATTATTTCCCATCGGTGGAACCACAAAACGATTTTTAACTGTCATAGGTCCAATCTGAATCGGAGAAAACATATTTTTGAATTTCATCATTTTACCTCTCTCTTTGGCATCATCTGTTTTTTCAAATTAGTCTACCAACTCTGGCCAAACTTCTTTTAATACTTTCTCTGTATTTTCATATGTATAAGCAGCTGCTTCTTTCAGTCCTTTTCCAAGAATTGCATCAGAAATAACTTCTACACCAACAACCTTCGGATCAACTCCTGCGTCTTTGATCATCTTAACAAATCCTGCTGTATCTTTTGCTCCTGTTCCCGGTGCAAGACGATCGTGCATAGACTCATCTCTTAAAATAGATGCTGCATATGGTCTTTCATAAGCATCATTGATCTGGATAGAAATAACTTTCTTGGCAATCTCCGGTGTAAGGATATCGTATGGCTGATCTGCTCTTACCCAGTGCCATGTATCAAGAATGAGCATTGCGTTGTCGCATCCAGAAGCTTTTACAACTTCCCATCCTTTCTTAAGATCCGGAATTCCGCTGTATGGCATCGGCTCAACACCAATGATGTATTTTCCTGCTCTCTGGCAAAGTTCTTTTAATTTCTGTGCTGTGTACTCAACAGAATAATTTTCCATCAGTCCACAGTTGATGTGGCCTACTCCAAAGAGTTCGCACATATGGAAACACATCTGCTCTTTGTATTTCTGCTCATAAGAACGATGTTCCTCACACCACTGAACAATGTACTCTACCTCTGTTACTTTCATATCATGTTTGTCAAGAATTGCAAGAATGTCTTCATCATGAAGTCCTTCATTCAATGCATCAACATAAGTCTCTGCGCGAAGACCGATTCCTTCATATCCTGCTTCCTTTGCAGCGATTACACGATCTTCAAATTTGCACTGATCTCCAAGTGTCCATGAACTTACTGTGATTGGGTTTTTCTTTGACATAATTCTTCCTCCATTGTAAAAATTGAATATAATCCATTGGATTTTCCTGTTCAATCTTGTTATTTTTTTCTGGTTTTATTATATCTGCTTGTTAAATAAATGACAAATTAGTAATTCTATCACAATCCATGCATTTTGTTTATAGATTTTATTTACACTTCGTGTTACGATATTATTATCAATAAGCATTATTGCGTATTTATCCCTCAAATAGAGTAACTGTTCAGAGCCAACCTCCAAAATGCTACGCATTTCGTCGGTGTGGCGTATCCGCCAAATAAAATTTCAAAAACAGTCTTAAAAATGCAAGCATTTTACATCTGTTTTATGAAATTTTGCTTGGCTCTGAACAGTTACCAAATAGATATAAAATGAACCAGATTAAATGGGAAGATACAAATTTTTATAAGGAAGGTATCAGACTTTATGAATCTCTATCATCTTAGATATTTTGTTACTCTCGCTCATTTAGAACACTACACAAAGGCTGCGGAGATCCTTTCTATCACTCAGCCAAGCTTAAGTCATGCAATCTCATCTCTGGAAAGTGAGCTCGGAGTAAAACTCTTTGAAAAAGATGGACGTAACGTTGTACTCACAAAATGTGGACAGGCTTTTCTTGTCGATGTGGAGCAGGCTTTGGATATGCTGGATTCAAGTATCAATAAACTGCAGATGACCGGATTTGGAGAAGGTCGCATCGATATTGTTCAACTCCGTACGCTCAGCAGTGCAGTTGTTCCGAACTTTGTGAAAGGTTTTTTAGATTCCACCCCTAACAAAAAGATTGATTTTCATTTTCACAGTTCGACCGGACTTACTTCCGACATGATCCAGGGATTAAAAGAGCGAAAATATGACATCGCATTTTGTTCCAAGATGGACAACGAACCTCTCGTTGAGTTTGTTCCGGTTGCAAAACAAGAGCTTGTACTGATCGTACCGGAAGGACATCCTTTGGACGGAAAAACTTCGATTAATCTAAAAGAATCGCTTACGTATCCACATATCGTTTTTTCTAAACGAAGCGGTTTAAGACATGTAATTGACAAGTTGTTTGAAAATTGTGGCGGATACCCACAGATTGCTTACTCGATGGAAGAAGATCAGGGGGTTGCCGGATTAGTCAGTGCCGGATTCGGCATCGCAGTTGTACCACGAATGCCGATTCTTTCCTCCTTGCCGGTTTCAATCATAGAGATTGCCACTCCGTCCTGGGAGAGACTCTTCTACATGGCAACTTTGAAGAATGTTTATCAGGCACCTGTTATTACGAACTTTAAGAATTATGTATTGGAACATGCTGAAATATAGAATGATAAGTTTTCTTCTATTTTACAGCATCGGTACGATCATATTTACCCAGAACCAGCTCACCGGCATCACAAGCACCATGGCCGGGATCATGTCTGCGACTGGGAAATCGTGAATCTTTGCGATCCGAAAACCAGTTGCAAGAAGCAGGAAGCCTCCGCATGCCTTGAAATCGGCAATCATATCCGGCGTGGTCAGCGGAAAGATAAGTTTTGCTGCTGCAAATATGATCAGAAAAATCACGCACTGCGGAATCGCAACTGCTACAATCACCATACCTAATGTTCCTCCAAAAATCATTGCAGTAAAGAAATCCAGAATCGACTTTGAAATCAAAATTGTATGATCTCCACTCATTCCGGAATCCAGTGAACCGTAAATTCCTGTCCCACTGGCACAAAACAATACGATGATCGTCACGAGCATTGACATATACTCTTCTCTGGACATAGATTTGTTCTTATTTGGGAAGAGTTTTCCCACTGGTTTCTCCATGCAGGTCGCTGCGCTATTAATCATTCCGCCCAGATTGACTGCCAGACCAATGGCAGTTCCAATGATTACTGCGAAAATAACAGCAGGCATATTCTTCATAAGCCCAATGGAACTGACACCCATTCCCATTGCGCAGACTCCAAAAATCTTAGTAAGCTCTGCATTAAACTTCACGGGCAATTTGTGCCCGAATAATGCCCCGATCACACCGCCGGCTGCAACCGACAAGGTATTGATAATAACTCCTATTGGCATATTCATTCCTCTACTTTCTAAAACACAGATGCGGTGTAAGGAATCTCCTACACCGCAAATTTTCAGTTTGATATTCAGTTTATCATAATACTTTTTATAATGTAAAGCTTTTATTTTCTGAAACGCCTTTCGTTTGACTTAACTGTTTGTAAACATCACGTCCATTGAAAAGTCCTTTATAATTCAAAAATCTGATTGTCCACCAGTGTATAATTACCACCATCCATGTTTTTACGAACAAATGGTACACCTTTTCTCACATAAAAAGTATTCTCTTTGATCAGTGCATCCGGATTTTCTGCCGGACTGATTGTTCCCCCAAGGTCATCAAAACTCACATTATTGCGGAACGTATTATGAATTGCTTCCTGCAGGCAGAACATCACGCATCCACCTTCATTCTGTCTGCTGTAATTATATTCATAAACTGTTCCGTCACCGGAATCTGCATCATATGCCATACCATCCTGATTCAGTCGTGTATCGGCACCTTCATTATATCGGAACAATGCATCCTTACATTTCCAAGGCCAGATAGCCGCTGCCACCTTTCCTAATCGATCCGCCGGTTCACTATAGATCCTGTCATTGATCTCGCAGGCAATGGAATCTGTCATATTATGTTCCACAAGCGGACGAAGTGCATACATGGCTGTAATACCGTCACCACCTGCCGCCTTTACATAATTATCGCAAATTCGTATATTCTCATGTCCATATTTCAGGAAGATTGCCTCATCCAGTTCTGCTCCCTGGAACTTCTCATGTGCATAAGTGTATCCGACAGCAATTCCCCAACGACTCACCTGATACACAAAGCACCCCTCAACTGTGACATCTTTATAACGGGCAACTCCTGTAACCTCTTCACATTCCGGACGAAGTGCCGTCATATAGATACCACCGTTATTCATATGCTTATCGTACACATTTCCATTCACATCATGAATCAGCAGATTGCGAAGTGTGATCCCGTGCCGTACTCCTTTATCCTTTGCAACAACAGCAACACCTGTACGGTTCATTTTATCTCCAAGTGAATAATACTCTCCGATAATTTCATCCGCTTCATTTGTAATCTCCAGATCTTCTATAATGATATACTCTGCATCATACAGCAGAACTGCGGAAGATACATATCCATGATACACATGGGTCGGTGAATCCAGTGGAGCCCCATAATTCTGATACCAGATTCCCTGTCCGCAAGCCTCAATACGCGGTGCATCTCCCTCTCCATAAGCTCCGATCACGATCGGTGCCTCTTCGCTTCCGCTATCAGTCACATGAAGATACTGTCCATAGAAAACACTTCCGCGTTCAAGCAATATCTGATCTCCCGGCTGCAGACTTCTATGGTTGATTGCAAAAAGACTGGCGAATGCGCTCTCGCTTGTCAGTCCATCGTTCAAATCATTCCCCATCTTCGAACTCACGTAATACGTCTTCGATAAGCTTGTCATATGCATCCTCCCGTAATCTTTTTTCGATGATCTGTTCTACTTCTTCATAAGTAAAGAAATCTCCAAAATATCTGCCAAACAGATCCATGTTTTGCTCGTAAAAAACTTTCTTCTCCTGCTCTGTAAAATTTGGACATAATCCAGTCTTCTGAACTGCCTCACCAGGCTGGACAAAATCCAGTTTCAGTCGTGTCAGTTCATACTGCAAATACGCCGGTGCTGAAAAGTAACGTGGTCCATAGAACAGTTTCTTCTCCTGCTCCATCGTTTTCAGCTTTTCATTATGGTTCTGTCTTCTTGCTTCAAGTCCTTCCATAGAAGGATCATCAAGCAATCCCATTTTATGTGCTAAAAGGAAGGCACCCTGCGCCTTCCTTAAACATTCCTGTTTTATACAATATTTCTGCTGCATTATTTTACCGCTCCTGTAATTCCGTTTGCAAAACTCTTCTGTAAGCACAAGAAGATGATTGCTGTTGGAAGTGTACAAATCAATACACCAAGCATGAGCATACCATAGTCAACGCTGTAACCACTCTTCAGGTTTGCTACGAGCATAGGCATTGTGATTGCCTTGCTGTCCTGTAAAATGATTGTTGGCCATAAGTAATTGTTCCATGCACTCATAAATGTTACTGTCATAGCTGCTCCATAAGTAGATTTCATGACAGGGATAAACATCTTAAAGAAGATCTGAACTTCGCTTAATCCCTCAAGTCTTGCCGCTTCGATAATATCATGCGGGAATGAACGAGCTGCCTGTCTGAACAGCATGATCATAAACGGAGTGGAAATTGTCGGAAGCGCAAGTGCGATCCATGTATTAACCAGTCCCCATGAAGTAAACATCTTAAACAGCGGAATCATAATCGCTACGAAAGGAAGCATCATTGCAAGAAGAAGAATACTCATTAAAGTATCTTTTCCTTTATCATGATAAATCTCGAATCCATATCCGGCAATTGAACACACAAGCAGTGCTACAAATGTAATAATGATTGCATTTCGGAATGAGTTATACATTGCAAGTCCAAGATTCTGCATACCTACCAATGTCTTAAAATTCTCTATCAGGTGAGTACCCGGATACAGTTTACCTCTTACAACATCGATACTTGCATTCGTTGCTCCGCAAAGCATGTAGTACAGAGGAAATGCGGACAGAAAACTTGCAATAATTAAAACTGCATAAGAAACTATTGATTTCAATTTAGTCACGTTTGTCACCTACTTTCATCTGAATTGCAGACAGAATTGCTACCATTATAAGAATACATACAGACAATGCTGCTGCATAATTAAATTTCGGTGTCTCTACAAAGGAAATATTGTAGATGTAGTGTGCCAATGTCATTGTTGACTTACCAGGTCCACCTGCTGTCAGGTTCATAGACTCGTCGAACAGCTGCAGTGTTCCTGAAGTTGACATAATCGCTGTCATAAGGATCGTTGGCTTCAGAAGCGGTATTGTGATCTTTATGAACTGTTTAAATGGTGTTGCTCCGTCAATGTAGCTTGCCTCATATACGGAATAATCGATATTCTGTAATCCTGCAAGATAGAATACCATATTGTATCCTGTCCATCTCCAGATCAGGGCAATAACGATTACCCAGCGAGCCGGCCATGTACTCTGGAACCAGTCAACAGAAGATAATCCAATTCCTGTAAGCACTCTGTTCACAACTCCGTCCGGCGCAAACAAAGACTTAAAGATCATGGAGTAAGATACAAGTGATGTTGCACACGGAAGGAAGATCAAAGTACGGAAAATACCTTTTCCTCTAATCTTCGGACTATTTAAAAGCTGTGCTAAGATCAGTGCTAAAACAAGCATGATCGGCACCTGGATCAAAAAGTAAAAGAAGGTATTAAACAAGCACTGCTGAAATGTTTTATCCTGGAAAACTCGGGTATAATTGGATAACCCTGTAAATGCTCCTCCTGTCTTTTTAAAGGAAAGTATAATTGCCTGTGCCATTGGATAAAAACAAAATACAAATATTAAAATCGCTGCAGGAAGAAGGAACGCCCATCCGGTAAGATTATACTTTTTTTCCAAAGTCAATTTTGTTTTCTTTTTTCCCATATTTTTCTCCTAAAACAGAACCGGGAACGCAATACTGCACTCCCGGTACGTCCTGTTTTTAATCTTTGATGATTACTCACCAATATTAAATTCTACTGTATCCTGAGCGTTCTTGATCTCGCTGTCAATGTCAGCGCCATTCTGAACAACATTTGTGATTGCATCTGTTAATGCACTTCTGACATCTGAGTAGTATGCACCATAATCGATTCCAGGAACCTTTCCGGCGAAGTCTACGATGTCTTTGTATACAGCCTGTCCAGCGTAGAAATCAGATGTCTCATTGTAAACATCAGACTCAGCTGCCGGTAAGTAACTTGCGATTGCTCCAGCGTTTGGAAGAAGATCATCATATAACTCTACGCTTCCGCCGAATGTTGTCTTAAGGAAGTCATATGCAAGGTCTGTGTTCTTGCAGTTAGAAGATACTGCCCAGCTTGCTCCACCACAGTTTGCGTAGTTTGTAGCACCATCAACATCATCAAGTTTAGGCATGTTTACGATTGACCATTTTCCGGCCTGATCGTCAGCTGCCTGAATAGAAGACATGATCCAGCATCCCTGGATAACACCAGCTGCTGTTCCCTTGTTCATAGAAGCAATGTACTGATCCCAGTCAGTATAATCAACCATGATTCCTTCATCGATGAGCTGTTTGTATGTCTCGATTGCTTTCTTAAGAGCTTTGTTATTAACTAAGTCAACTTTTCCGTCTACCATCGGAGAAGCACCTGCTGACTGAAGCATCTCAATAATGATCTCAGATCCGCCTGAGCTTGTAAGCATTGGAACATTGTTTGTCTCAACTACTTTTTTAGCTTTTTCAATGAAATCTGACCATGTTGTGTCTTTGAAATCATCTACTGTAAGTCCGGCTGCCTCAACCATATCTTTACGGATTGCCATGATTGTAGCACCGTTATCAAATGGTACACCATAGTTCTTTCCATCTACTGTAGAGTCAGCTAACTTTCCTGCAGAGAAGTCTGAGAAAGCGATTCCTGAATCTGTCAGGTCTGTAAAGATTCCCGGGTAATTTGTAACGTTTTTGTGGAAGGAATAATCCTGCATCAGGAAGATGTCCGGTAATGTGCTGTAATCATCAGCCTCAGCTGCTGTAATCAGAGCAGTCTCAATATCAGAGTAAACCTTCTCCTGGATATCCAGTTTGAAATCCGGATGGTCTTTCTGGTAGATTGCCTCTGCCTGTTTCATTGCGTAAACATTGAAGTTCGGGTCCCAGCACCATACGCTCAATGTTTCTTCCTGTGATGCGTCATTCTTTGCATCTGTGTTGCTGTCAGTCTTGCTTCCACATCCTGCAAGTACAGATACTGACATTGCTGCTACTAAAAGCGCGCTCAATACTTTCTTTTTCATAACTTTTACCTCCTTATACCTTAAAGTACTGCTTTATAAAATATGAAATGCATACCCTGCCTTTCATAAGTTACCTATATAATTACTACTCCACATCTTCTACCCAGCGCATCTCGCCTGGCTCAAGATCCAGTTCATATACACAATCCCCATTGATATATACATCTGTGTGTTGCGCTTCTGATGAGTTATTAATAACTGCGATCTTTTTGCTTTTTGGGAATACCGTTACTTCTGTATCAACATTTGTTACATAGTAACGCTTCATCTCTTTTTCCATACCTGCTGCATAGTAAATAGCACGAAGAAGAATTCTGCAGTTCTGTGGTGAATACGGAAGGCCTGCGAAGTATACGCTGTGTCCTTTACCATATTCATTCACAACCAGCTGGCTGTATTCTCCATCCATTGCAAGGATCTGATAGTTTTTACCCTGTGCATAGATACGGCTTGTTCCCTCGCCAAAATCTATTTTTCCCTCAATATCCTCTAAGATAAAGTGATCTGCATCCATCTCATTATACTTATCTGTATTGAGTGAGAAGCACATCTCACGATCTACACCAAGTACATCAGATAACTGGAAGAATCTTCCCTGATGCTGATATGCTGTTGGCTCACCGACTCCGATGAATCCGCCTCCCTCATCAACAAAACGGCGAATATTGGTTACAACAGCTTCATCGATCCAGTTTTCTGCTCCGCTGAATGCTGTATATGCATCACCTACATTAATGATTACTCCGATATCTTCCGGGATACCATTCTTCACATCATCAAAGGAAATGAATTCCACTTCGAACGGCATACCGCTTAAACACTCGAGCACACCCTCTGCTGAATAAGTCTCTCTGTGCCAGATTGCGTGATGTACCTGATTGGACATCCACTTTCTCTGACCTCCCCAGCAGTTAAGGATTGCAACCTTAAATGGTGCTACATAGGAAGGTGTTCCCTGCATATTTTCATGGATCTGACGGAACTCTGTGACAACATTCTGGATCTCATCAATAAATCCAGGCCAGTTGCTTGCGAGTTTTAAGTATCCGCCGTATCCGATTCTATCTAATGGTGAACGAAGAAGCGCACGTCTTGCCTTTCTCCAGTTGTCTCTTGCTTCCCCGATCGGATCTCCGCCTTCGCAGAACACATCCGGGAAGAAGTATGGTAAAAGACGTCCTTCTGTGTAATCAACACCCTTAATATCAGAGATCATACGAAGTGTTACACCACTTCCGACAGAACCTACAACTGCATCCAGTCCGATGCCTGCAAAGTACTTGCCATAAGGCTCTGTTCCGATCCAGTGATCTCCAAGGAACATCATTGCTTCCTTGCCATAAGAATGAACAATATCAACCAGTTCTTTAGCTAATGCACAAACTTCAATCTGCTGGAATTCAATAAAGTCGCGGAACTCTTTACTCGGCACACGGAACATACTGTTATGATATCCCTGATCTACGATATATTCCGGACGGAATTTATATCCTGCCCACTTTTCAAACTTCTCTAAAATATATGGACTTACGCTTGCGCTGTATCCAAACCACTCAACGTATTTCTCTCTCTTCTGATCATCAAAAGTTAATGTAAACTGATGGAAAAATGTTGTGAATCGAACAACATCGATATCCGGATTCTCTTCACACCATCTTTTTAGTTTTTCCTTTACGTACTTCTGTGTCTTTGGCTGTCTTACGTCATATGTCAGCTGATGCGGTGTATCCTGCCAATCATTTGTAATGAAGTTATACATGTGTACCGGATCCCAGATAAGGAATGCCAGGAAACTTACTGTATATTCATGATACGGTTTTGTCTGAATCTCAACCTCACCTGAAACTTCATCAAACTCCCATTTATCTGTAGGAACGATCTCTCCTGTTGTTCGATCAATGACTTCCCACCAACGTTTTGGATCATCCAATGTATTTACTTTCAGCTGCTCTGTGTGAAATCCTTCCATTAAGCGAATACGAAGTGTTTCACTTCTTGCTGTCACACGATTACTGATCAAATATTCCTGCTGAATCTCTTCCGGATTCGCACTTGCCCACTCATTATCTTTTCTTGTTGTATAATAAGTTGCATATTTCTTAACCGGTTCTGACAGAAGTGCTTCCGGCATCTCTGTACCATCACAGTCTCTCAAAGCATCTGCACCTAAAAGATTTTTCAATCGTATTGTCTCGTCAATGACATCTGCATCCGTCGGCAGAGTCAATCTTCCCGTCATCAATATGATCCCCCCCAAATAACTTTTATATTGTCTTCTGTTTGATGGCTAAAGTATAACAATTTCGACAAACGCTATCAATTTCTTTGTTGCTCGGTTTGTTATGTTTTTTGCTTTTTTATTACTAAAATACTGTTTCCTCTCGATTTTTTATGTATAATATGTTTAAGCAAGCTCTTTATTTTATCATATTTTCGTCTTTTTTACGAATCATTTTTAAAATTATTGTTGTTTTATGTTTTTTATATAAAATTCAATTAATTTCAGAAACTTGCGTAAGACACTAACATTTTTTTATGAGGTTATTTACTTATGAGTAATGAATTTATCAATCTTGGCTCTGCCAATAACGACAAGACAGACTTTCAGCTTCGCTATATTTCCATCTCCAAATATGAAGGCGACTGGCACTCCCTTCCGCATACGCACCAATTTTCAGAGCTTTTCTATGTTCTGCGCGGTGAAGGTGTCTTTTATATAGAAGATGAGAAAGTTTCCGTAAAAACGGATGATTTAATGATCATCAATCCCTATGTGGAACACACTGAGAAGACACTTTCGAATAACCCAATGGAATATATTGTTTTCGGTGTCGAAGGACTTGCCTTTTCTTTTATTCATCCGGATCAGGAGAATCCGAAAGGATACAGCTACTACAGCTACGGATCCGACAAAAATCAGTTTATCAATTTCGCGCAGCTGATGATGCATGAATTTCAGGATAAAAAACCAGGTTTCGAAAAAGTCTGTCATGGATTGTTGGAAGTTCTTCTGGTATATATTTCCAGAAAGCAAAATCTGTCCGTTATCACAAACTCTTCCTTTCAGCTTTCTAAAGAATGTGCACTTGCCAAACGCTATATTGATATAAATTATTCCAAAAATATTACTTTGGACTCTTTAGCCGAGATCACACATATCAATAAATTTTATCTGGCACATTCCTTTACAGAATGTATTGGGCAGTCTCCGATCAACTATCTGACAGACAGAAGGATCGAAGCGTGCAAAGAACTTTTAACGACCTCCAATTTCTCTGTTACACAGATTGCCTCCAGTGCAGGTTTTTCTTCACAGTCTTATTTTTCGCAGATTTTCAATAAGAAGGTGGGAATGTCGCCACGACAATATCGGAAATTATATTCAAACAAAAAGGAGCTGGAGTAATGACACTCCAGCTTTTCTGTTCAGATGTTTGTTCAACCTTGCTTTTTTTAATTTACAGTAACGCCTCTTTGTATGACTGAACATGAGGCTTCACTTCTCCGTCTATGTAACTATCAAGAAATTCTTTCATACAGTTACGGCTATAGCGATTACTATGAATAATCTGTGCAAAACGACTCAAAGTATTTGAAATCGTATCATTGACCAAAATATAATCATAACTATTGGCACATGAAATCTCTTCTTCTGCTATTTCCATTAAAGCATTCACTTCTTCTTCGGTATAAATTCCAGTACTAGACAGCCGGCTCTTTAATTCATCCCAAGATGGCGGCAAAATGTAAATCAGTGTAGCATCCGGACAAAGTGCACGAATCTTCATTGCTCCGATTGTATCCACGTCTAGAATTACATTTTTCCCTCTTGCACGCGCTTCCTCTACACTTTTCTTCGTTGTTCCGTAAGCATTACCATTCACGTATGTATATTCCAACATCTCACCCATACGAACCATTCGCTCAAATTCCGGTACAGACACAAACCAATAGTCTTTTCCGTCTATTTCATGCTTTCTCTGTCTTCTCGTTGTCACAGATACACTGACACACGCCTGTTCATGATCCTGCAAATACTCTCTCAAAACCGTCTTATTCCCCACACCAGACGGTCCCGAAACAACAATCAACTGTCCATATTCTGCAATCTTGTCCAAATATTCCTTTTTCATCGCCGTTTCTTCCTTCCTCTCAACCATATTTTCGTATGATTCATACTTTTTTATTATAAATTCAGACAATATATTGCGTCAAGCATATTTTTCATACAAATGAACGCAGTTTTACTTGTTGTCCTGTGATTTGTATTTCTGTTTCCATAACAAAAAAGAAGAGAACTCTCATTTTACTGGAGTTCTCTTCTTTTAGTCATTTACTATTTTTCTTTGATTTACTCACTCTCTTTTCCAAAATTCACAGCAAGTACGATCATATTGATTCCCTGCATTAAAACAGCAAATGCGATCATATATCCAACTGAGAACATAGTCAATACCGGATGAGTAAAGGCTATAATACTTACAATAATGGATAACACACCACAAACAATTGCTAAAATTGCTTTTCCCTTAGAATCTTTAAACTTCTTCACTCCGGCTACGATCTGGAAGATACCATAAACCAGGACGCTGGCCCCAACCAGATAAGTTGCCATGATATCTGTAAGAAATCTCTGTACGCCACTGAACAATAAAATGATACCGCCAAGTCCTTCCAGGACTCCAAGAATACATCCTCCGATATCTTTCTTCTCTTTTGACAATGAAAGTATCACAAGTTCAATACCATTCACGAAGAGAAGCATTCCAAGAATCCATCCGATTGCTAAAAAAGTCCTCATAGGTCGAACTACTGCATAAAAACCTAACAGCACTGTCAGGATTCCTGTGATTAATGTGATAATTTTAATTGTTTTATTCTCCTTCATTTTTGCTGCCCCTTTCATTTTTACATTTCTTTTTTTCTATGATAACACAATTTTTTATTTACTTGTTACCTTTTTATATTTTATTTCACAACCAAATACAAGCATTGAGAATATCAATATCGCAATCCAAATTCTTGCATTGCTCTCGTCTCCTGTTTTCGCATTTGTTGTGCTTTCGTCTTGTAAATGTTCCTCATCTTCAGGATGGTTCTCCTGCTCATTTTCGGAATTTCCTGTCACTTATGCTTTTACGCTGGTACTTCCCGCATAAGTTGCAGAATCTGTTGTCTCCTGAGCCAGAGATTTCCTTGGAACTGATAAAGTACAAATACATACAAGAACGAGCGACATAAAAAAGATTTTTAACAAGCTTTTTCTTGTATTACTCCACTCTTTTTTAATTTGCATGTACATCTACAATCTTTGTATAGAAATTAAGTGTACCGGTGTACTGTCCACCCCAGACAGAAAGATCTTTATTATATAACTGATTACGGTTCAGTCTTAATTTGTCAGTTGCTTCTTGACCTGCTCCCGTAAATAGATTAAATAAAAATCCATTTGCATACCATGTCCCATTTTGAATACTCTCATCGTTGTTATTCATAATCTCATAATTCAGAACACAATCTGAATGTGTATTATGTGTCAGGCAAAACGGATCAGTACTTTGAGTTGCTGTCGCATCTTTTACTAAAACAGCGATTCCACTTCCTGCCGCCAGATTATCTGCTTGTATACAAGATACTGTGATATCTTTGGTTGAATATGCATTTCCTTCTGTCCCAGGCTGCTGTATTTTTCCAAAATCAACCTTATCCGGAATTTCTATAACATAAGCTGCTTTATTTTCATTTTCCTCCACTGTTGCAGTCACTTGCGTATCTCCCGCTTTGTTAGTCTCACTATCCGGATTAAGCTCTTTTGCAAAAACACCTGTTGACATAACAGATACCATCATCGTTGCTGCCATAAATCCTGCTACTACTTTCTTTTTCATCATTCTACCTCCACGTTTTATTCTTTTACATATAATTTAAACTCTGCGCTTCCGCCGTTTAACGGACTTTTATCTTCTAATGAATAACACTTATATTCTATAACTGCCTGATACTCTCCGGCTTCCAGCTCCTGGTCAAGCGTAATATTCTCCAGACCTTCTCCCGGTTTTAACTCTTGTGATTCGAACAGTTTTGTTCCGTCTTCCAGTTTCAATACAATTACAAAAATGCAATCATTATCTGCCGGATTACCAATGCTTACTGTCTGCTCCTTTGTATTCGCCTTCATTACCATACTTGTATATCCCGGAATCAGGATTCCTTTTTCCTCGGAAGGTTCTTCCTCCTCGATATCCACATCCCAGGCTACTACTTCTGCAGACGAATTTCCGGTTTTCTGATTCTTTTGGTTCATAACATACCAGGTAATTCCTGCGGCTGCTATCACAGCCGCAATCAGAATTCCGATTATAATCTTTGTCTTTTTTTTCATCTTATTTTTTTGCTTTCTTTTTTCTCCAGTAAATAACTCCACCTGCTACACTACCTGCCACAACAACAATACAAAACAAAAGAATCACACTGCTGTTATCTCCTGTTTTTACTGTATCCTTAATATGATCAACTGCTTTGGAGATCTCACTCTTTTCAGCCAGTACAGCAAACGGAACCATCTCTTCTACATCTTTTGAGGCGATCATCTGTTTATCAATTTCAAGCTCTTCGATCTGATTATTTCGATAAACAAGAACCTTATATCCTTTTCCTCGATACTTTGACAAATCCAGTTTTACATTCAGATTTCCTTCGTATGCAGACGGCTGTCCATCTTCATATACCAACGTCGGTTCTGCTGAATAAAGAACCTGCTTATCTGTCTTCTGTGCATATTTCTTAAATGCCTGATAAATGTCATTCTTCTTGTCAAGCTCGTTCAACTGAAGTTTCGTATCTTTATGCATCATACCTTTTACGGTAAGTCCTCTTGATGCGTTCACTAATTCAACTTCCGTAATAAGCGAAGATAAGATTCTTGGATACCCCTGATTCTTTGTTGAATTCCATGTCCAACTACACAATTCTTCATTGCCTGCTACCAGAGTATTCAATTCCTCTTTAAAAGCATTGCTCTTCATCTCAGCCGCTGTTTTCGCTGTTCCCTGTTCTTCGTTTCCTGATAAGGTATCCTGGTAATATGTGTTATTTACAGCTCCTGCTGTTTCTTCTTTTGCGCCAAATACTGCTCCGGTTGTCCCACCTTCTATCGCAGTTTGTGCACTATATGCAATTTGAATGGAACCATTTTTATCCAGCTTTCCAACAATTCCTCCGGCAATTCCATTTTCCTTTGTTGACAGAGTGCCTATACTCATACAGTTCTCAATCGTTCCGCTGTTTACTACTGCAATTCCTCCAACAATTCCATCTGATGCACTTGCTGTTGCCTTTGCATAGTTCGCAGTATTTCGAATCACACCTTTATTCTCAACTGCAACGCCTCCTGCCATTGATGTGCCCTTAACAAATGTAGTTGTCTCCGTCAAATTTTTAGGCTCCTTCGTAAGTTGATCAGTAAATGAACCGCTGAGATTTGATCCACTGATACACTCATCAATCAATCCATAATTGACAATCGCAAGACCTGCTGCTTTCTCTCCTTCAATGTTTTGATAAAAAGCTCCGAAATTCTTTACACTTCCCCGTGCACCGATCGTATCAAAAAGTGCTGCATTTCCATCGGATGATTTGATATCGAATCGGTAGACATAATATCCTTGTCCGTCAAATGTACCATTATACGGATTGTCTGCTGAACCGATTGATTCTGTCATTGTTTCACCGTCTCCGAAAATTGTGTTCATCAGTTTGAAGTTTGCACGATTGTTCTTCTTAACAATTTCCGGAATTTCTTTAAATTCTTTAAATGTACGAATCTCGTAAGTTTCTTCTACAGGTTCTTTCTCATAATTCGAATAGGTTCCATCTTCCCAACGATAGACTGTGCCATGTGTATCATCCAGAACCGGATAAGCATCCGGAGTTTCTCCATTATCAATATTCTGATACCATACTTGAGAGCCGTCTGTCACCTCGTTATTTAAAAGATATGCCTCTTCACCACTCTTGAACTGTTCTGCTGTCTTTGCCTTTGCCAGTTCTTCATCATTCGCAATCTCAGCTTCTCCTAGGAAACCTTTTACCGGAAGTGTATCGAGATAATAATTATTCTTGATTCCATCTTTCTTCGCCGCACAGTATCCGGAAATTGCACCATAGATTTCCTTCCACTCTTCAGCAAGCACACTGCCATAATTGTAACAATCAGAAAGAATGAAATCCTCTTCACCCAATGCAACCTGTCCGGTGATTCCACCGCTGTAACCACGTCCTCCGTGATTTTCCACTTTATAATATGTGATCAATCCGTAATTTGCACAATCCTTGATTTTTGTGCTGCCTGCATATGTATCATCATCAGTTACAAAACCTACAATTCCACCGACTCCGTAGAAACTATAATCCAGTACGATCTTACCTGAATATGTACTCTCCTCTATAGAAGTTGCTGCATTGATCTCTCCGACAATTCCGCCGATATAGTATATCAATCCACTTCCAATATTTACATTTGAATTCACCCGCCTGATCACACTGTCGGAAGTTGTTCCTACAACACCACCTACTGCACTTGCCGCCTCTGCTGTTGTAACGATTGTTCCATTCAGTGTAAAGTTCTTAAGCGTCGCTTTCTTTGCCTCGTCTGTCTCGTTCGGGTCACTCATAAGGTTCTGGAAAAAGCCTATTGACTGATCATTTACTTTCGTCATACTGAAATCAGAAATCGTATGATTCTGTCCGTCGAAAATTCCTTTGAATTCTCCGATTGGTTTCCATTCATAGTTTTCATCCGCCGGATTCTTAAGTGAAATGTCAGATACCAGCGCTCCATGTGCATCTGGCTTTGCTTCCTGAATCTGTGTATGTTCACCGTCCCCATTTACAAGAGCGGCAAACCAAAACATCTGTCCACCATTACCAATCTCATAACTGCCTGTAGATTCATTATAATCTGCCGGCTGATATCCACCACATTTCGTACAGAATCCATTGTCATAGGAATGTTCCTTGCAGACTGCATTATAGTATAATGTAATATCCTTCTTCATCCGGACTCAATGTCGCGATCTGGTCTTTTGTCAACAACGTTTCTTCCGAAGTTACTTCTGATGGATTTTCTGTATTGTTATGTCTCTGCAATGTAAGGGATTCCAGAACAGTTGTACCTTCCGCCTTAAACCGAAGTGTTACCTCTTTTCCTGAAGGAACAATATTTCCCTGACATGTTGTCCCATCTTCCTGAACCATTTCTAACTCTGTATCTCCGACTCCATTCGTAGCAACATCAACTTTCGTCTTATAATAACCATCTTCTTGTGGGCGGTTCTTTAATATAACGGTATATGCCGAATATGCCCCCGCTGATTTATCCGGTTGAATTTTTTCTGCACTTAAAGTAGAACTTTCAAGACTGCTTCCCGGATACTGTCCTGTTGTATCAACCACATGGAAAATCGTATAGCTTGTCGCCCATGCATCATGATAATCAAAATCATAATCCGATAAAGCAATATATGTTTTTGTATCTTTTTTTGTAAGCAGGTATTCACTCAGATAATCACCAGGTATACTTGATAATGCACTGAATAGTCCTGTAGCGAATAAGCTCTGAAATTCCGCCGTATTTTTCGCGCAACTAAATTGATTCTGCCCATCGCTATAATTTTCTTTTGTTAAATTAATAAAATCACAAGATGGAATATGTTGATCTCTCGCCAAAGTAAGATCTATTTTCTCTTCAAATTGATAAAACCGCAAATTTTCAGGAACAGAATCGTCTGAATTCCAAGCCCAATCCTCTTCCGCATCGTGTGGCTGTGATGTATCGAAAATATAATAAATATCTATTCCCGATGGATTCTCCTCCGTTTTAGGTGTCGGCACAGCAATTCTGTGAAAATTAACAAACGGCGTAATTACATCAGCATTGGATTTCCAACCATACTCCTCAATAAGGTAAAGATAACCTTCGTTAAACGCATCGATAATCGGTTGCTCATTCTCATAGAACTCGCCTGTTAATTTCTCATGGTAATTTTCATTTTTCATACGTACAGATACCATGTCTTCTGGCTTTACAAATTCATCCAATTTCATCCGAATCGAACCAACCGTTGAATCCGAAACTAATATTTCTCTGTCAAGCATAGTATCCATAGCTTTGGCAACATCTTCATTCAACTTATTTAAATCATTCGTCCATGCAGCATAGCTCTCCCATTTACTTTCATCATCTGGATATTTCTCTTCAAAATAATCACCACGCTGTGCAATAAATTCCTGATACATCATCTCCATCTTAATGATTTCCATAAATTGTTTATCAATACTTGAAACTATGTAATTATATTGATCACCAGAAAATCCATAAGCCCTATATGCAAATTGTGCCGCAGCATCCGCATAATTTTTCTCATCACTTGGCTTATTCAACGCATTGATCATACTCCAAATCGATCTTTTGAATACACCATCTATCGTGTCATTACAAAATATAGCGTCCTTTTTTTTCTCATCGGTTGGATTTTCAAAGCTATTTCCAGCCGCTTTATAAACCTCAATAAAATTGTCATAAAGCTTTTGCTTACTCTTTTCGACAGCATTTATATCCGTCTTACCATCCATATACAGTTGCGCGGCTTTCATATAATCTTCGTAGGCGCTCAATGTATTTCCTACATTTCCGGCAGTTTCATATACATCTATATCTTTAGACCATTGCTGATTCAGCTCATTTTTCGCTTCTGTGTACTGTATTTTCTGAAGTGTATTCTCTATTTCTGCATCATACTCTTTAAGATGTTGATCAACGATCTTAACTTCATTAAGTATCTCATTACAAAGAGCCTGAATTTCTGCCAGTGTCTGTCCAGTGTTATTGCCTCCACAAATCCATTTATTAACAAATGAAGCTACTTTCTGAAATCCTTCACTCTCTGTCGCTCCGGCAATTCTGACAAGTGCTGATCCACAAGTAGTCAACCCTACTGTGTAAATACGATTGACAAATGTTTTCCGGTACTCACCCATAGATTATTTTGTTTAACTGCCGGTGCAGCAGTCTCTGCTTCTGCACTTACCGATAAAGGCATAATCGAAAATGCTACGCAAAGGCTTATTCCAATTGCAATAATCCTTTTCGAAATTCTTCTTTTCATCCGCATCCCGCTCCTTCCTTATTCCTGTCTCTGCCTGATGATTCGTTTTGTATCATTATTTATACCTTTTTATAATACCGCTCACACGGTTAATCAGCAATCTTTTTTGCTCAAATCTGCGCTTTTATTTAATGTTTCTTAGATAAATTGTTGTGAAGCTCAATTAAAGTGCATTTTATTTTCATTGATTATTGCATTTTAATTATTTCTATTGTATTTTCAAAACAACTATAGTAATATAAAATTATCACAATAAAGGAAGGTCTCATATGCGTTATAATGTTCCACTATATTTCGAACGAAAGAATATCAAAAGTTCAGATATTTTTTACCTTACCAGACAGAATCCTCACACAATCATTACGCTTTCCTCGGGAGAAAGCATTACGACTACAATCCCGATAAAAGAACTTATGCTTTACTTGCCGGAAGAAGATTTTCTAAATATCTCAAAGGGCATTGTTCTTCGAAAAAATCAAATTGTTCATATATCTGACGAAGGACTTTATACAATGACGGATGGTGCTGTCTTTCAAGGGAGAAAACGTAATCTGAGTCAGCACAAACAGATCCGTAAGGAACTTGGTTTAAATACGCAGAACCTTTCGGAGGTTTCAGAAGACAGCTCTCTTCAATTATTTGATCACTGTAGCTTTCTCAATGATATGCCACTTGCTTTTTGTATTATTGAACTTGTATTTGATGCGGAGGGACATGGTGTAGACTTTGTATTCCGTTACTGTAATGATGAAATGACTGTTGTTGAGGGCGTTCCCGTTTCAGAAATGTTGAATCGTTCTTTTTATGAAGTCTTTGAAAACGGGGATAAAAAATGGCTTGTCACTTATGCAGATGTAGCGTTAAACGGCAATAAACATATCCTGCATGATTATAGTCCGGAAATCGACAAGACTCTGACCATCTACTGTTTTCAACCAGCTCCGGGATATTGTGCATGTGTGTTGATTCCGTCTTAGCTTTCTGCTATTTGGCGCATACGATTACAAAACTATTTTTCTGTAAAGAAAAAGGCTGTGATTTCAAAATGTATTCTTTACATCCTGAAATCACAGTCTCTGATATGCAATTTTTTTGACTTTAGAGAAAAATTATGTATTATCGTTCAAATTGTAGCACAGGTACAACATATCTATAATTTTTTGTTTATCCGTCCCTCTAATGCCTAATGATTTTAAATCCACTGTTTCATCAGCTATTTCAGATAAGAACTTTTTCATATCCTCTGCTATTTCCGAACTGAGAACTTGCCTTGTATTGACTGTGATTAACTGTGCTAATCGGAACACATCGTTTTTATGTTTCTTTATATTTTTGCTGTCAACCTGCTCTCCATTCAACTTGCGTTCTTTTAAATCCAGCCACGCTTTCGCCTTAAATGGTATCAGGCAAGTCGGACTTAATACCGGAATGCCTTCAACCATCATTTGTCCAGTTTTTAGCAATTCATAATACGCTTCATTTAGAAGGATTGCCGACAAGCTGGAGATTTCATCGTCTATCGGAAGCGGTGTGAGAACTGCATCATCTTCCAATATAATAAAATCTGGATTTTTGGAAAATATTTCTATCATATATGGATATTCTTTGCTTTTCGGAGATGTGAAACGATAAAACTGTGCATTTCCGGTACTTTTATTCAAATGCTCATATCCTGCTTCTTTGACATACTCCCAAAACTGCCTGCCAAACTCCGCTGTTATGGATTCAACAATCAGTACAATATCTACATCTTTTGTAGCACGAAACGGTAATTCTTCGTTTTCCATAATCAAATCACACGCTGTCCCACCGATGATGACATATTGATTTTCAAAGCCCTGAAATCTTTCCTTAAATTTTGTAAATCCGCTGACCATTACTCCTTCAACCTTCTTTCCTGTAATTCATCTACTGCCTCTTCAATTCTCTCATCGTTTGTATCTGCAAAAGACAAAACAATGGAAATATCATCAGCACTGTTATCCTCTGAAAATTGTTTCGGGTTGTATGCCCATAATTCAAGTCTTATCTGTTTATCCGGGTCTATCAATTCATCAGTCAGCAAGGTTTTATCATAATCTTTCTCACTAATTGCATAGGTAACAACTCGACTTGGATTTAGCATTGTTTTTTCAGAAAGTGCCGTTTCCCCTGCAAAGACCATATTTTCTGTAACTTGCGTCTTATCTATATATCCTGTTTTTCGAACAGGAGTCGTCAAATATACTTTTGCTTTTTTAAATAATTCATCTCGCTTATATTTTGACTCAATAAACTTATTGACACCGTCTTTTGCTACAAGAAATAAATCCGTCGCTTCCAACTGTTTTACTGCTCTGGTCAGGGTCATTGCTGTAAATGGAAGCACTTTTCCGGCTTCTGAAATATACAATCGTTTTTTCTTACTGTACAGATAAAATAAAAACAACTGCTGCGTGGAGTAAACAAACTTACCCGTCAGCTTTTGGGGTTCTTTTTCATCAGAAAGCATTGTCCCAATGAAAGGAAGAAAGACTTGCTTATCAGTAATAAACGGTATATTATTTTCTATAAGGCTTTTTCTTCGATAATTTGATACCGTTGTAAGTTCAAATACAACTGGCACATTATCAATCTGCTGTATTTTTACAATTTGTTTTTTCAATGCCGGAAGTGTGGCAAGTTCTTCTGTTGGAGCAAGCATTATACAGCGTCTGTTTCCAATATATGCTGTATGAAAATCATAACTCCCTGCAATATAAACAGGCAAAGAATCCTGATGATTCCATGCTTCATATTTTATAGAAATCCCGAATACGCTTGTAAACATATTTCTCGTTCTCCTTTTAACTCATTTTCTTTCATTTTAACTTTGACAATGTTAAAAGTCAAGTTTTTGAGTTATTTTGATTTTTCTAAAATTCTTTTCTCTCACACCCTGTATTTTCCCCCTCCATCTTTTGTATATGTAAGAGGGTTCGTAGATTAGAGCAAGATCCACCCAGGTATTACCGTATCGCCATTTTATGGCTACGGCATACCTCCGGGTAAGTCTCTTGATGGGGATTCCGATTCCCCATACCCTCGTACAGACATCAAAGATATCTGTAGGCTCTCTATCAAAGATAGTGGCAGCACTTTATATAACTATAACTGGAAGGGACAGCCGGTTAAAAAGTGTAATCGCATATCCAGGATGTCTTATCAAAAAGGAAGGAGGACTATGGCACCAAAGAAGTACTGAAACTGGCAGGTGGTATGAATGGCAATCGTAAAACACATTAAAAGCAGAAATGCAAATTACTCAGCTGCTATCAATTATCTTCTGTTTGAACACAATGAAAAAACCGGGAAAAAGATTGTAGATGAATCCGGTCGAAGCATCCTGCGAAAAGAGTTTTACATGGATGGGTTTCATAGCAGCTCCTCCTTTAATCGTTCATGTATTCATAGTAATCGGATTCACTAGCAAACAAGATATATTTACCATCTACCAATCCCATGTAACCATCAACAGTGTTAAAACCTTTCATTGCCAACTCCTCCATTTCTTTGAATTTTATGATTTAATCTTCTTTGATGGTTACAGTGTATATCAATAGATGGGGTATAAAAACCCCTGCTATCTTTGGGTTTATGCAACACTTTTAAATATACGTTTTTGCGTCTTTAAATATCTCTGTAAATTCAGAATTGAATTGTCAGAAGATTTTTTCTCATCATCAGTTAATTCTACTGCATTATCACTGGCTAATTTAACAGTGTATTCATAAATACGATTTACCAGTACATCCAATTCTTCGGTAGTCAATTCAATCTTCAACATTTCATATCTTTTATCTTGTTTCAGCTCTTCTAAAGCATCCATTAGGCGATTGATAGATTTCATACTTAGTTCACCATTTCGAATATCTTCAATATAGGATCTTAAAGCTGCATGATATCTCTTCATTACCTTCGGTTCTCTGTTTTTAATTTTTTGATGAACAAAATTTCCTGCTACAATTGTCCCTGCAACAGCTGTTCCGATAATAATCACTTTCCTATTTTTCTTTGAAAATTCAATCACCTTAGTTACAACATTTTTGTTTTGTGCTACTTGTTCAATTTTTATTGGATCCAAGTGCTTTACAATCTGCCCTTTATTTGGACCAATTGCAACTCGAACAACTCCACCGAGTCTGCGATATTCTCCAGTTGCCAATTTTGTCATGATATCCATTGGAATATCAAATGCTTCTGTTACTACTGCCATAATCAAATTCTCCTCCTCTTTCATTTCATAATAGATTCCACATTTTGCGAGGTCTAATATCTCTTGTTGTTTACTGATGCTTCAAGTATAATAAAATTCATAGAGGAAATACACGCACAGCATGTGGACTTAACACCTGATAATCCTCATGTTCGGCGATATACGGGGAGGTTATTCTCATGGGGAAACAATCTACAAGAGAAAATAAGACAATTTATCAGATTTGTCGGGAAGAAGCCGGTCTTACCAGATCAGAAGCCAGCGAAAAAATGACTGCTGTTTCTGATTCTAAAATTGAAAAATTTGAATATGAAATGCAGGAACCTACACCTTACGATATTATCCAGATGGCAGACGCTTACGGGCGACCAGATCTCTGCAATTATTACTGCTCTCATAAATGCGAAATCGGTCATCGTTATGTCCCGGAAGTCGAAGTTTCTGACTTATCCAATATAATCCTGGAAACCATTGCCAGTCTGAATGAGATTAATCCTCTTACCACACGTCTGATCCAGATTGCCCGTGACGGTAAGATCAGCGATGATGAGATCAAGGATTTTGCTTTTATCAGTAACAAACTGGATGAGATTTCTCTGGCAATAGATTCTCTGAATCTCTGGGTTGATAAAACAGCCGGAGAGCAGGGACTAAACATCGAATTGCTCAGAGAAGAAAAAAAGAAACAAAAATAAGTATGAAAAAACAAGGCAGCGAACCTATTTATGGTCCACTGCCTCTTTCCTTTACATATGCTGTAACTGGTTTATGATGTATTCCGTTCTGCGGATAGCTTCTTCCACCTGATGTCTGGCATTATTGATTCGATCCTGCACCATCCAATCCACAACAAATCCATCAAAGAAGTAATCTGCAAAGGATAAGAAGTCTCCAGTATTGATGTTCAAATTACAAGCCATGTTCACATCATTTAATTCCCTACTAAAATTACGAAGATCATATTTCGCCTGTTCCATATTTTGTCTGGCCTGATCCATCTTGGAGTGTTTCAACATCGTAGAAAAGAATCCACCGCCAAACATATCCACCAAGCCCCAATTTTTTGCACTGTTCAGGTTTTCTTTTGCTATCCGAAGACTACTTAACGCTCGTTGTCCTGCTTCAATCGCTTCTCGTTTTTCTTTTTCTATATCATATCCCATAATATCCCCTCCGAA
Organism: Mediterraneibacter sp. 210702-DFI.3.120; assembly: GCF_020561005.1. Classification (NCBI taxonomy): domain Bacteria; kingdom Bacillati; phylum Bacillota; class Clostridia; order Lachnospirales; family Lachnospiraceae; genus Mediterraneibacter; species Mediterraneibacter sp. 210702-DFI.3.120. The sequence continues at coordinate 49,320 of NZ_JAJCNG010000007.1, forward strand.
TTTTTATGAATTAGATGTTATAAGTGCAATGATTCCACCTACGATCAATAGCGGAAATGCAATATAAATCAGTCCACCAACAACCATTCCTATCAAAATCACCGGGAAAAATACAACTGTACAGAGCAGCTTTAAGATTCCCCAGGATGCTTTTACACCAAATATAAAAAATTTTCCAATAAACCAGATTATGCATATAGCAAATAGTAACGATAACATATTCTACTCCTTCTGACTCCTGTTATGATTTGAATCATTCATTTTTTTGATTGTTTACTTGATATAAACTCAGATGTATTTCTCACACCGATTTTACTACTGAATTCTGGGTTCTTCTCTATTTTTTCAATCATCCGAATTAACCTTATTCGCTGTGCTGTATCCATCTGCTCACCTCATTCTAACAGTTCTGCCTTTTGATATTGTCAGTATAACCGGATAACTTTTCAAAATATATACCTAATACAAAGAATTAAACATATGTAATTCTCAATTTTCGAGGGTAGAGTAGGCGGATGAGAAATTTCATCCGCCCCTCATCAAACCTGCATGAGGTTCTCCCTCACACGGCTTTCCAACATTCTTCTTTCTACAGCATTACGTCATGCTCTAGCCATTTTCTTTAATCCTTTTTCGTAAATGCTATTTCTAACAAATCCCATTCTTGACATATGTTTACGCCTTTGGTGTTTCTTGTTATACCATCTTGTAAAGGTACAGATAATGTACCAGTCCAATGCCTGCATCCATTTTTCATTTGTTTTGGTGGAATAATAATTCTTCCAACCTGTGATTTTCGGATTTAGATTCTTTATTAAATCCTCTTCCTTTGCAATCAGCAGACTTCGACTGTTTACATTTCTTTTAATTTCTACTTTCATTTTCCTCATAGCTTTCCTGCTCGGATACTGATAAGTTTCTTTATACAATTGTCCTTTGCTTGTTTCCGTTGTCATTCTTCTGTGGTGCATTCCAAGAAAGTCAAATTCCTCTTTTCCGTTCCACATGCTGACAATCTTTGTTTTTACTGGGTGTAGCTTTAAATCCAGTTTTGTCATGATGTACTGCAATAAGTTCAGTGCGTGATTTGCACTTTTCTTATTCTTGCAGATGATTACTGTATCATCTGCGTACCTTACAAGAATACCGTGAGTAAGTCCATACTTTTCCCACAGTCTGTCCAGTGTATTTAAGTAGATGTTTGCCAATAACGGAGATATAACTGAACCTTGGCTTGTTCCCGGTTCAGAGATTGTCAGTACATTTCCGTATAATACTCCTGATACTAACCATTGTCTTATCAGCTTCAATATCTTCGATTCTGATTCCCTCTACACCACTGGAACCTTTGTTAGCTTTTACCCGTTTCCATGCCTCGAAAAGTACATCATCCCGATACACCTTATCGTACAGTGCATGAAATCTTCGGCTGTCACATTTCTTGGCTGTCAGATATAGTTTGTTTTGAAGTTGTCGAACTTTTTCTTTGGAGTTATTAGTCTGCATGACATTCTCTCACTCTTACCCTCTCTACAAACTTGAATGAAGTAAGGAACCTTCCCATAAACTGCGTTTTCTTGCACAGTCATTATCGGTACTATGTTCCTCTCCGACTCCCTCCCATCAGAAATACGATTTCGCCAAGCTTATACGCTTTCTTTTTACCTTTTGGTGATGGGTAGGGTCTCTCCAGTTCCGAACCACACTTTTCATACATACCGCTTCCTCTATACCGAGAGATTCTTCCGTGCTGCTTTCCAGTTTCTTCACACGTTCCATGATTTTCGCCCATATACCCAGGGCTCAACTTCTCTTTGCTCTCCTATCAGAGACCTTTTTAGCGATACGGCAGAATTCACTTAATGTTACGGCCTGCATGATTGCTCGCTCCTCTTGTCGAGGTTACTTTATCCACTCGCTTAGCACCCTGTATTACTACAACGCACCGAGTTTAGCTACACGGCTCACTGGCGATTACCGTGACCGGACTTTCACCGGCAAGTGTGGTCCAGCTTCGCTGGACACACGAAATAGAAAAAGCCCTTTGAGAAAAGGATTTCTCCTCTCTCAAAGGGCAAATTGAAAAACTTGAATTTATCGATTTCTTTATTATCTAATCTGTTAATAATCTATCCAACAGCATCTGCCTATTATTTATAAACATTTCTGTTACCTGGTAACTCTCTGTATCCTCATATTCGCACAGATGTATGCGTCCATTATCAAAACAATAGATATCTGCATCTGGTATTCCTAACAAAATTGGCGAATGCGTAACTATAATAAACTGTGCTCCCTCTTTTGCACATCTGTATATTTGCATCAACAATGTAAGCTGTCTCTGCGGCGATAATGCAGCTTCCGGCTCGTCAAAAAGATACAATCCATTTGGATTCATATTATTCTGTGCTAATGCAAGAAAACTCTCTCCATGTGATTTTTCATGATATTTAGCGGAAGGATGTGTAATATCTGCATATTCTTCTTCCTGCGTTGCAACATTATAAAAGCTTTCTGCCCTAAGAAAATATCCCCACTTTTCCTTCCGATAACCTTTGACAATTCTTATCGCATCACACAACTCTGAATGTGTATCATGCGTAGAAAAAACATAATTCTTCGTTCCACCCTCAGGATTAAAACCATGTGCTACGGCAAGTGCTTCCAATAAAGTTGATTTACCGCTGCCATTTTCCCCTACAAAAAAAGTAATTGGTTTGTTAAAATCAAGTTTTTCAATCCCCTTAAAAGCCTCGATTCTCTTTAAATAACTATCGTTATCAATTCTATTCCAATCGAATATTACCCCTTGTAAGAATTGATCATTCATCTAATCACCTTCCTGTAAAAGACACTTTCTAATCCACCAATCCTTCGTTCTAAAGAACTCGGTCAACTGGAATTTCTGGATGCGTATAATATGCGAAAAAAACTTAACTCCATCTTAAATATAGTGCTGAGTTTCACTGCCATTCTTTAACACCATTTTCACCACACCAAGCAATGCTGCAAACAAAACACCAGCAACCGGCCATACAATCCATGTAATATCCCAGCTCATCGTCCAGAAGCTCCATGCAAGGTAAATCGCTGTAGTCAAGCACCAATATACACCAGAAAACGTGTCAGTCTTTTTCTTAAACAGTTTTTCTTCTTTTGTATATTCGCCTTCCTGAAGAAGGGTATCGTAACTGCTTTTTACCATCCCAACACGAACCAACAGATTCACTCCTATTGCAAGTATGAATAGCAGCAATCCAACGGAAAGGCCACAGTAATAGTCAGACGCTTCCATGGATCCGGCAATAATTGTCGGAATCACTGCCAGTATACAAAGCACTACCCCAACAGCTGTTCCTCTGATAAAAATCGGTTCATAGGAATCTTTTTTTCTCGTACTATTCCAGATACACCATACTCTGTTTCAAAGCATTCTTTTTCAAAATGTTCCATATGTGATTCTCGCATTCCATATGTAATAAACAAAAAGACGGCTGCCGCAACCATTCCAAGCAAAAAAACACATCCAAATACTGTTGCCAGAGATTCCGAAACATGAAATACGCCATCTTCTGCCATTGTCACAAGAACAATCAATAATATTGGACTTGAGATACACATACTTGTTGCGTTTGCCACTACTTTGGATCCATTTCTTTTCATGTCAAGAAATTCATTTGCATTCTCCATAGTTACTTTTTTCAACGGTTCTGCATAGCTTTCAGTACTTTCGTGATAAGTGATATTTTCTGCTTTCATTTTATCTTTTAATAGGTAATCTGTACTAACACAAAATAGCTCCGACATCTGTAAAATTCTTTGCAAATCTGGAACAGCTCCTGCACTTTCCCACTTAGATACTGCCTGTCTGGATACGCCCAACTGATTGGCTAGTTCTTCCTGTGACCATCCATTCTTTTTTCTTTCCTCTGTAATCTTATCAGCTAAAACCATTTTTTTCTCCTTTTGCAGATTTTATGAGCTCAATATAACAGTTTTGCTGTTTGCATTCCACCATTTCAAGCTGTAAATCTGTCAACCAGCAGTTGCAAATCACAAAAGAACTCTATGAATTCCGATTGAGATTTCACCTGTTTTAAGAAATTTAATAACTGTTATATTTTGTTATTAAATTCTCCGCAAACCATTGAAAACACTGGATTGGTCGCAGGTGAGCTTTCCCTTATTGTTTCCCTTGTGTTATATCGTCCCACCAGTGTTTACGAACTCTGATAAGGGCAAATACAAGGGCACAAGAGGTCCGGTGGACCTCTGCTCTGTGCCGACCGAAGCGGCAGCGGAGACCAAAAAAATTATATAAAACAGTATAACACAAAATAAAAGTGACATGGTGAACTGATTGAAATGCTTCTGATTTTTGTAGCAAATAATTGATTGAACGATAAGGAGATAAGAAACGCTGAGAATAATTTCTTCTCAGCGTTTCCGACAACTATTTTCTTTCCTTTGACACCTTCTCACTTATTCTCTGATAGATTTCCTTTGTCTCTGCGTCATTTTCCCCATTTACAACTAATATTTTTCCATCTATGTTCATGACAACATATGAATGGCAGGAGGCATGAGTGTAGCGGATATAATCTCCGAAGATATCGTTTTTGAAGTTTCCCATAGCATACTTCAGGTTTCCAAGACCATTAGTTCTGTAACCATTATCGTTCTGCAATACATTTTCTTCATAAGAAATGCTGTCAATTTGCGAATACTCCACTGTATAATCATTCCATCCTTTTGCTTCAATGTTAAAATCACGATCATTACAACGAATCTGAATGCTTCCACAAAACAAAGTCCATATAGTAAACACAATAGTTGAAATTGCGATGATCAGATATATCACACTTTTTTTTGTATTATACTGAATTTTTAAGCCTTCTCCGGTTGCCAGCTTTTTCTTATAAAAAAGGTAGGAGTAGAGAATGCTAATGATTGCAGCTGCCATAATGCTTATAATATACACAACCAGTGCAGCCATGCTTTCCCCAAAAAGTCCACAAAGCATACATAAAATACCTGATGCCATCCATAATTTGCCGCTGAATCTATGTGTTGCATTCCAGTTTTCTTCATCCATTAAAGACCATACAACTCTTATTCCTATGGTATTATTCTGTTTCACTTTTGGCAAATAATTTCCAATAACCATAAACAGCAGTCCAGTTCCATAGTAAATTACTGCCATAAACAGATTTTCCATATCTGCACCCATATTGACCAGTCTTGTAATACCATTATAGAGTAATGTTATAATTGGTATAATCCACATCGTCATTCCTATAATCTTGCGGCTCTGCTGTCTGTTCCGGTTATCATAAAATATTATTGCCACCAGCGCACAATCCGTCACTACAAAAAACACATTTGCCCACATGCTCTGTGTACTAGTGAATCCTACTAAAACCCCGATGAGCATTACCAGAACAGAACAAATTAATGAACCTCTATATTTTTTTATCATTTCCTTCATCGTCCGATACTCCTTTCAAATCTATAATCCACAACATGACATCTTCCAATACGGAAGTGTTTAATTCATAATAAATAAATTTTCCCTCTCTTTTATTTCGGATTAAATCAGCCTCCTTCAATATTGCCAGATGTCTGGATATAGAAGCTCCCGTTACTGAAAAATGTTCACATATCTCTCCAGCAGAAAGCCGTCCATTCTTCAATAAATTTAAAATCTCACGTCGTATTGGATCTGCCAGTGCTTTTAATGTATCTTGTATACCCAAGAATTCATCACGCTCCTCATTTAACATTTAACCTAATTGTTAAATGTATTATAATGCAAGATATGTTATCTGTCAACGACTAAATTTTTCTAAAAGAACGTGCTTTGTTCATTAAGGGCAGAGAGGCTTTTTGTCCCTCTGCCCTTAATAACAGATAAAGCACTGATTTCTTATATCACGAGAGATATGAGCTTTATCATACAATGCCTGTTCTTCTTTAGAAAATGAATTAAATCCTGAAACAAATTTTGCTGTTTTTTTTAGTTTTTGATAAATGCTTGACTGTAAACCTTGTTTATAGCTTATTATTAAGTAAAATAGAGTTGCTCGAAAGGAGGGCATAATATGACTATAAAAGACGTAGAAGAGCAAACAGGTTTATCCCGTTCTAATATCCGTTTTTATGAAAAGGAAAAACTTATTGAGCCTTCGAGAAATGAAAGTAATGGTTATAGAGATTATTCTGAAAATGATGTGGAAAATATAAAGAAGATTGCATATCTACGTACATTGGGAATTTCTATTGAAGATATACGAAGTATTATATCCGAAAAAGTAACATTGCAGGAAATGCTTGAGAAGCAAAAGGAAGTATTAAAAAATCAGATTACTGATTTGAATAAGGCGAAACTCATGTGTGAAAAAATGCTGGATGAAGAAAGTATTAGTTATGAAAAATTACAGGTAGAACAATATGTAACAGATTTGCATGACTATTGGAAAGATAATCGAACTGTTTTCAAACTGGATTCCGTCAGCTTTTTGTATATATGGGGAAGTATGCTTACCTGGACTATGATTACCGCACTATGCTTGATTATTGGGGCTTTGTCTTATTCTAAGTTGCCGACAGAAATTCCAGTACAATGGAGTAAAGGAGTGGCAACATCCCTAGTTAATAAAAACTGGATTTCTATTTGTCCTGTTATATGTATCATAATCCGTTATTTATTAAAACCTTTTATCTATGCGAAATTGCAGATGAACAATTATTATGGAGAAATTATAACAGAGTATTTGACAAATTATATGTGTTTTATTGTGTTGTCAGTGGAAATCTTCTCCATACTTTTTACTTTCGGAGTGGTAAAAAGTGTTGTTGTACTGCTATTTGTGGACACGGCAATTTTTATTGGATTGTTAGTAGTTGGTTTGGTAAAAATGGATTTGAGAGGGAAAGAAGTTTTATGATTCAAATTTTATATTTCAGAAATAACAATAAGATACTATTTTTCTCACGCCTACTATGAGAACGGCGGCTATGAGATAGAAATTGCATATACTGGCGAATAAAAGAACCGCTGTTGCATGGTTTATTGGCTTCCATGTAGCTGGTATTCGGCTGAGGTATTGAAAAAGATAATTTTCAATAATTTTTCAAAAATCAGAATCGACAATTCATGACAAATCAACCCTGAATCGGGGAACGTTTCTCATAGAAAAGAACTACAAAAAATAAGAAAATAAAAACGGAAAACCATTGTCTGTAGTATAAGTATTTGTTATTATGAAGTAAATAGCGGATATTTTACAAAGTAAAGCTTAATCTAGAGAATCTGCCAGTGGCAGGCCTCTGTAGATACCAAGGTATACAAAAGGAGAATGAAAAAATGAAAAAAGAAGACATGTCCTGTATCGACTGCGCAGTAAAAAACTGCAACAAAATGGATAAAACCTATCCGGATTTCTGTCTGACAACACACATGGATGAAGAAGTTCTAAATGAAGCTATGGAATGCTACAATGAAGACGAGAACCGCAAAGTAACAATCGCTGCAGCTGAAGTAGAGTATGAGAATTACTGCAAACATACCCGTGTCGAAGAAATCATGGATTTTGCAAAGAAGATTAATGCGAAAAAGATCGGGATCGCAACCTGTGTCGGATTGTTGAAAGAAAGCCGTATCCTGGCAGATATCCTGCGCAGACATGGCTTTGAGGTGTATGGTGTCGGCTGTAAAGCCGGAACACAGAAGAAGACATCGGTCGGCATCCCGGAATGCTGCGAAGGTGTCGGTGTGAATATGTGTAATCCGATCCTGCAGGCAAAGCTTCTGAACAAGGCGAAGACGGACCTGAATGTTGTGGTCGGACTTTGTGTGGGGCATGACAGTCTGTTTTACAAATATTCCGAGGCACTGACTACGACAGCAGTGACGAAAGACCGTGTATTGGGGCATAATCCGGTAGCGGCGCTTTATACTGCGGATAGTTATTATTCGAAGTTGAAGAAGAGTGAAGAAGAGTAATATTTCTAATTTGGGCGTTTAAAGATACATAAAGATATCCCATTCAAGCATTTCTCTTTTTATCCAATCGAGTAGGAGGCTAACCATTAGTTGATTAGCCGACCTCTCACACCACCGTGCGTACCGTTCGGTACACGGCGGTTCTTTAGTTTTCGTAGACTACTAGATAGTAGTCAAGCATGGATGTATATCCTAACTTGGCTATTATTTTATTCGAAAAGATTTGGTTCAAGACTTTCGCCATTCTCCAATAGCCTTTTCTACTGTTGGCTAATTCCTTGGCTTTCCAATCCTCTAATCCTAGTGCTTTCAGCATTCGGCACTTTGTTTTGATTTTCTTCCACTGTTTCCAATAGACCGCTCTGATTCTGCGTCTTGCCCATTCGTCCGTTTTCTGGAGAAGTTTCTTCATGTCTGCAAGTCTAAAATATTCTACCCATCCTCGCACATACTCTTGATACTTCTTTTCTCGCACTTCATTGCTTATCCCTTTGTTCCTGTCAGTAAGTTCTCTGATTCTATTCTTCATCTTTGCTACTGACTTCGGGTGTACTCTAAATCTGCATTTACCTTTATGTCTATAAAAGCTATATCCGAGGTATTTGACTGTGCTGATATGAGCCACCTCTGTTTTCTTCCGATTTACTTTAAGAAATAGTTTCTTTTCAATAAATGGAATGATGTTCTTCAAGGTTCTTTCTGCGCTTTTTCTGCTCTTGCAGAAAATCATACAATCGTCTGCGTATCGGACAAATCTATGTCCTCTATTCTCCAGTTCCTTATCCAACTCATTTAGCATTACATTACTAAGCAATGGGCTAAGCGGACCGCCTTGTGGCATTCCAACCTCTGTACGTTCAAACATTCCTTTTGCGATTACTCCCGCATTCAGATATTTGTGTATTAAGGATATAACTCTGCCATCTTTGATGGTTCTTGACAATACTTCTATCAGCTTATTCTGGCATACTGTGGCGAAGAACCTTTCCAAGTCCATATCTACCACATATACATAGCCATCATTTACGTTCTTTTGGCATTGTCTGAGAGCATCGTGTGCTCCTCGCTTTGGTCTGAAACCGAAACTATTTTCTGAGAATTGCTCCTCATAGATTGGCGATAATTCCTGTGCTATTGCCTGTTGAATAACTCTATCAACAACAGTAGGAACTCCTAACTTTCGAAATTCGCCTTTTGTTTCCTTGGGTATTTCTACCCTTCGAACTGGGTTAGGCTTATACTTTCCTTCCCTTATCTCTTGGATTAAGGAATCTTGGTTTTCTCTAAGGAAGGGCAGAAGTTCATCCACCTGCATACCATCGATTCCACCTTTTCCTTTGTTTTTCTTGACTTGTTTATAGGCATTGTTTAGATTGCCTTTTCGCAAAATCAAATCCAAAAGATTGTTCGTCCAATAGTCTGTGATGACACCGCTCTTTTCAGCAATCTTAGAGTAGTCGAACACTTCTGCATACTCTTTCTGTTCCGCAGATACCATTTGCAGATAGCCTTCCATATGAAGTTGTCTGTTCTTAAATCTACTTTCAGTTACATTCATTGCTTGTGTCTCCTAAAGTTCAGCCCTTCGCCAGTGTTTGCAACCACTGGTTTACTATGGCTTCTGCTGACTTCTCGCCATTCGTTGTTACTGACGGATTTCATACTCTGTTTTCATCCGCTGACGAGACCTCCCTTGGTACCACACGTTTCTTTCTCTCCATATATCTGCCACATTTACTACTGTTAATTCCGGGTAGTTATTGGACTTTAGTTTGTCGTGCAACCTTATCCTTAACTGTAGCCTGATGTGATTTCTGTTCGTCAGACCAGAGATTTGCCTCCACCTTCCTTCAGATTCCCCTCACGTTAATCATAGCAACTCTATGAATAGGACACCCTTGGTCTTGGCTATATCCTTCCCACTACTAGGGTGGATTAGGGACTTTCACCCATTAGAAACGTGCGCCGCAAGGCGCACACGAAAAAAAGAACACACAACACTCTGTATGTTCTCTTTCTGTATGTGAAGTCCAATATTATACTTTGAAGTAGCTATCCAATCCTTTGAACTCTTCCGCTTTCATTTCTTTTGTAACATCAGCATAGATGTTCAGTGTAGTTCCTATCATTACTGCAAAGACCGGATACCAGTGTTCATATACAGGGTGGGTTTTCAGGAAATGTACTTCTGCTAAACTGTTATTCATAGCCAAACCTCAACCTCCTTGTGCTTAGAGTAGTAGTAATGTCTATCAAAAGGCTTTTACATATTAGATAAAAGCATGTAAAATTTCTTTTACATAGCTTAATTGCGGTCTATTTAGCTTGTTTCTTGACTACTCAGGAAAAATATTTCTACCCTCGCCCCACCTGTATTTTCAGAATTTGAAAGTTTAATACCTCCACCATATTTTTCAGCCACAGTTTTTGCAAAAAATAGTCCCATCCCATAATGGGCTTCGCCATTTCTACTTGTATCATCCATAAAAAACTGCTCTGTGCCATGCAATAATGCTTCTTTTGTAAATCCTGATCCGCTATCCTCCACAATGAATGTCAGCCGGCCATCCTGCTCCTTTGCGTCAATATAAATGATTCCATTTTCTTTTGTATGCTCCACTGCATTCTGAATCACATTCATTACGGCTCGGAACATTGGATCATAAGCAATCGTTACCTTTTTATCACTTTGTTCCGCCTTCCAATCTATCTTCTGGTGATAGCTTTCTACCAGTCCGAGTGCCTGTTCCTTTATATCTGCGAAAAAATCTTCTAACCTCACCGTTGTATAGGTAACATCACTGCAATTCCATGATTTTGTGACATCTATCAACTGTTTTACATAACTTTGTATCTGTGTTGTGCCGTTCAAAACATAAGTGATATTTTTCTTCTGTTCTGTGGTCAGTTCAGTCTCTGAAAGTAGTTCTGCATTTCCCCGTACAATCGTAAGAGGTGTTTTAATATCATGCGCCAAAGCAGACATCTGCTGTTTCTTTTCCTGCTCTGTTTTCCACTGCTTTTCTAAAGATTCTCGCAATGCATCTCGCATATCATCGATTGCCGATAAACAGTCATCAAACTCTTTGATACCAGAACAGGATGTCTCATATTCCAGATTTTGATCCTTTATTTGTCCGATTGCGTCTAATACAGGCTGCATCTGCTTTTTGATTCTTTTTCCAAAACGTATGGACGGAATGATGATAATCGCTACCGCTCCAATCACAGACATAATAATCATCACATTCTGTGGTCCTATAAAATGCTCCCTCAAAAAAGCTGAATGATATTGAGGTGTCAGGCGATATTGCAATACAACATATTCATTTTCCCTTACAATTACTTTATAAAAATATTTCCCGGATGCGTTTCCGTACTTTGCAACATTCCATGCTATCTGTTCGTATTGTTCTGACAGATCTCCACCTATTTTCTCTCCATTCTCTGAAAAGATTACATAATCACAAAGTGCGGGAATCATCTCAGCAGTCACTTTATCTGCACGTAGAATCGTATCATATGCTTCATTAATCTTTTGCTCTGCATAATTTGCCGGATAAATACAGCCCACACTAATCAAAAGGTACAGCAGCAGATAAGCAACAATCACCAAACCAACTAATGATCCAAGCATGACCAGTACATATCTCATAAAAATCCTGCTGAGTGCATTGCTTCTCTTTACTCTTCCCATTTATATCCAATCCCCCAGACTGTTTTTATCGGTGTATAATCATAATCCGCAAATTTTGCTCTTATATTTTTGATATGCGTGATTATAGTACTGTCATTACTCTCATTGTCAAAGCCAAAGACCGCTTCCAATATCTGTTCCTTCGAGAAAACCTGTCCTCTGTTTTTAGCTAGAAATTCACAGATTTCGTACTCCGCTTTCGTAAGAGGAAGTTCCTTATCATCAACCAATAGTTTCTTTTGAGATATTTGAATACAGACCCTCCCCAAAACCATCCGGACAGAATGTTCCCTGTGCTCTCTTCTAAGATGTGCATTGATCCTTGCCCGAAGTTCCATCACTCCAAATGGCTTTGAAATATAATCATCTGCTCCTAAAGAAAGTCCGTTTACCAGACTGTTTTCCTCCGTTTTTGCCGTAAGAAACAAAATCGGACAATCCACAAGTGCCCTGATTCTTTTGCATAATTCGAAGCCATCAATTCCAGGCATCATAATGTCCAGTAAAATCAGGTCATAACGATGTAATTCTTCCATATTAATTTTTAGTGGATTACTTACTTTGGTAACCAGATGTCCATCCTTATTCAAAATGCTTTCTATCATTTCCAAAATTGCCGGTTCATCATCAACTGCCAGTATTTTTGCCATAGTTTCCCTCGATTCTATTCCGATATTCTGTTTCCTTCCCAGTGGTTTACCCACCAAAAATAGTATACCATACTAATCCCTGTAAATATTAAGCAACCTGGTATGAATGACAACCATTCACCTACATTAGTTTCTCCCAATACAGATTGCAGATAAGTATATGGTACTCTACCCGTCCAGCAGACAAATACATATTTCCACACATAATCTCCAAGTCCGGTAAGCATCAATGCACTAATTAGTCCTGATATAATCCCTGCTCCAATGGATACCCCTTTTCCAAACTGAAAAGCCAGAATCAGCTGCCACAGATAAAGTGGAACACTGCTTCCCCACAGCAGCAATGCTGCAAATATACATCCTTTCATGATTTCGATATCGCTTGATGCGATTCTTCCAAATCCAATTCCGAATATGATTGCTGTCAATAGGATAGAGCACAGACACAAAACCAGTAGCATCAACAGTTTCGATAAAAATGCTGCAGGTTTATCCGGTAAAGACAACAGATTTTGAAAATCACCTGCATTTTGTTCCTGTTCCATCACACTTGCTGTAAAAATTCCAATAAGTACCGGAAGTCCTGCTCCTATTGCCTGATAAAATGCAATCACTTTCATATTTTCATTCCATGGTGAAAAAAAGTAATATATTAAAAATATAACGCTGGTTATAATCGGAATCAGTAAGTGTGCCAGAATCACAGATGTTCCTTTCATCTTTCGCAAGTCTGCATTAAGAGATCTTCCAATCATCTTATTTCACCTCTCTTCTCTCAAACCATTTCAAAAACAGAACCGTTACAAAAACAAACCAGATGATTGAGAGACACATTCCCGGAACAATGACTCCCGTATCCAAAAGAGGATTCCCTGCTTCTGCGGCAAGTCCATTTGGTAAAACATGAAGCAACGGGCACATCATTCGCATAGGGATTGCAGAAACAAGTACATACCAGATTCTGGTTTGTGATATTACCACACCGCTGACGGTAATAAATAGGCAGACGAACAGGTTTACAATCATTCCAAATCGTTCACTTAAAAATAAAGCTACCGGAATCTCCCATAACTCAGAAACCGTCAGAAACAATACTGCAATCAACGCTCCTCCAACTGGAACATGTGTCGTTAGAAGAAAGCCTCCAAGCGTTGCTCCTGCAAACACAATCACATTAGAAAACAAAATCATGTACCCAATATAAATAATTTTCCCCAGCAACAATTTTCTTCTGTCTGTGGGAATAGTCATTAAATGATAGTATTTTATCTTTTTCTCCTGCGCCACAGAAAGATAACAAAATAGAGCAATCATCCCCGGCAGCAAAAGTGTATTCCACCAGTTCCAAACACTTTCCGCATAAGCATTTGTCATCCCAAGAGTAAATATAAATGCCATGACAAATGTAAGAAGAGGAAATCCCCAGATAAACTTTTTTCGCATGGTTCTTTTGGCTTTTTGATGTTCTGCTTTTATAATATTAACCATGGATTTCACCTGCTTTCTGGTTTTTTCTTACCACATTCATAAACAAATCTTCAAGATTATCTCCCTGCTTTAATGCTCCTTCGTATCCTAAGATTCCACCTGAAATAATCCCGACTTTATCTGCAAGTAACTGTACCTCTGAGAGAATATGACTGGAGAGAATTACAGTGATTCCCTGTTCCGGAAAAGACCGGATCAGCTCTCGTAATTCCTCGATGCCTATTGGATCTAATCCATTCGTAGGTTCATCCAATATCAAAAGTTCCGGTTCTCCAAGCAATGCCATTGCAATGCCTAGTCTTTGCTTCATCCCCAAAGAAAACTGTCCTGCTTTCTTCTTTCCGGTGTTTGTAAGTGATACAATCTGCAAGACCTCATCAATTCTGTTTTCATCTGTACCAAGCAATAATTGTCTTACCTTCAAATTCTCTCTGGCGGAAAGATTTTCATAAATAGGCGGATTTTCAATTAACGCTCCTATTTTTGATAAATCTTTCCTATCCAAAAGTTTTCCATCAAAGTAAATCTTTCCTGCAGTTGGTTTCATCATACCGGTCAGCATTTTCAATGTGGTAGATTTACCAGCGCCATTCGGTCCAAGCAGTCCATAAATCTGTCCCTTTTCGATATTAAGTGAAACATTATTTACCGCTTTCTGTTTTCTAAAATATTTACATAGATTTTGTGTCTGTAACATCATTTCCATCTTTACTATCCTTCCTTCTATATTTCATTTCTTACTGAAATATAACCTAACAGAAAAAAATAAAGATTTGATGAAGATTTATTCCCGTATGGAATAAACCATCAATTGAATATCATTATCAGAACTCGGCTTTCCACTGAAATCAGCAAAGCTGTTACAAATACGAAGTCCTAATTTACAGAATATCTCCGTGATTTCATCCAAACTATATAACTATTATAAAAAAAGTAGCAGGCATTAATTGTCTGCTACTTTTAACTAAACGTGTTCTCTTTAAATCAATGATTTTATTTTTCTGAATTTTGATATCTTTTAATTCTAGTATAACTTTGCGCCTGCCGGAATGTGATTATCAACCATAATAAGATGCAGTTCTTCATCCTCTGAATCTTTCAGATTATTCACTGCTGAAAGCAACATACCACAAGATTCAATTCCCATCATTTTTCTCGGTGGCAGGTTAGTGATCGCAATAAGTGTCTTTCCAACTAATTCTTCTGGTTCGTAATATGCATGAATACCAGAAAGGATTGTTCTATCAATACCTGTTCCGTCATCCAGTGTGAACTGAAGGAGCTTCTTGCTCTTCGGAACTGCTGCACACTCTTTAACCTTTACGGCACGGAAATCAGATTTGCTGAATGTATCGAAATCAACCTCTTCTTCAAATAAAGGCTCAACCTTTACGTTGGAGAAGTCAATCTTCGCGTTGTCTTTGAAGAATCCGTTGTTGTCGTTTGCAGTTGCTTCTTCTACTGCTCCGGATTTTCCTGCTTTTTTGTCAGAGTCAAGACTCTTCATTGTCGGGAACAGTAATACATCTCTGATTGCCTCTGCTCCTGTCAGCAGCATACACATTCTGTCGATACCGAATCCGATACCACCTGTAGGCGGCATACCGATCTCCAGTGCGTTCATGAAGTCTTCATCTGTTGTGTTGGCTTCATCATCTCCCTGTGCAAGCAGTTCTTCCTGCGCTTTGAAACGCTCTCTCTGATCGATCGGGTCATTCAGCTCGGAGTAAGCATTTGCCATCTCCCATCCATTCATGAAGAACTCGAAGCGCTCTACATATTCTGGATTCTCTGGTTTCTTCTTTGTCAGTGGAGAGATCTCAACCGGGTGATCCATAACGAATGTCGGCTGAAGCAGATGCTCCTCTACGAACTCCTCGAAGAAGAGGTTGAGGATGTCACCTTTCTTATGTCTCTCTTCAAATTCTACATTATGCTCTTTTGCAAGTTCTCTTGCCTGCTCCAGAGTCTCAACTTCATTCCAGTCAACGCCTGCATATTTCTTAACTGCGTCAACCATTGTGATACGCTCGAACGGTTTACCGAGATCCATCGGGATTCCTTTGTAAACGATCTGTGTTGTTCCAAGGACTTCCTGAGCAACAAAGCGGTACATGTTCTCTGTCAGATCCATCATGCCGTGGTAATCTGTGTATGCCTGGTAAAGCTCCATCAGAGTGAACTCTGGGTTATGTCTTGTATCTAGACCTTCGTTACGGAATACACGTCCGATCTCGTATACTTTCTCAAGTCCACCAACGATCAGTCTCTTCAGGTACAGCTCAAGTGAAATACGAAGCTTCAGATCCTCATTCAGTGCGTTGAAATGTGTCTCGAACGGTCTTGCAGCTGCTCCACCAGCATTTGCTACAAGCATCGGAGTCTCAACTTCCATGAATCCTTCTCCGCTTAAGTACTTACGGACTGCTGCAAGGATCTTGGAACGTTTGATAAATGTATCTTTAGAGTCTGCATTCATGATCAGGTCTACGTATCTCTGACGATAACGTGTGTCTGTATCTGTCAGGCCGTGGAACTTCTCCGGAAGCATCTGTAAGCTCTTGGAGAGAAGTGTCATCTTCTCAGCATGGATAGAGATTTCTCCTGTTCTTGTTCTGAAAGCGAATCCTTCAAGTCCGAAGATATCACCGATATCAGATTTCTTGAAATCAGCGTAAGCATCTGTTCCGATTGCATCTCTTGCTACGTATACCTGGATATTTCCCTGTAAATCCTGAATGTTACAGAAAGAAGCTTTTCCCATAACTCTCTTGAACATCATACGTCCTGCGATTGCTACGTGGATCGGGCTTGCATCCATGATGCTTCTTCTCTCTTCGTAATCATTCTTGAGAGCCTCTTTTGCCTGCTCTTCATCCATACCTTCTACGTTCGGCTGCTGGTGATCTTTTAAAATCTCAGCCTCATGTGCCTCATAGAGATCTTTTACTTCGAGTGAATGGTGTGTCTGGTTAAACTTTGTAATCTGGAAAGGGTCTCTTCCGTTCTGCTGCAGTTCTGCAAGTTTCTCACGGCGAACCTTTCTCAGCTGATTCATATCTGGTTCCTGTGTGTTCTTCTGATTCTGTCCCACTGTCTGTTCTCCTTCCGTTTCTATCTGCTTCCGCATTGATTTTTACATAAATCACTACAGAAATAGTCACTTTTTATATTGTCTTTTTAAGCGAATTCAGACCTCTTAATAGTAAGAGGTCTGTCCTAAGCTGATTATGAACGTTTGATATCAAGTACTTTGTACTGGATAACTCCTGCCTGTGTCTCAACGTCAACGACATCATTGATTTTCTTTCCGATCAGTGCGTGACCTACCGGAGACTCATTGGAGATCTTTCCTTCCAGACTGTTCGCCTCTGTAGAACCAACAATCTTGAACTCCATCTCTTCATCAAATGTGATGTCGTAAACCTTTACTGCACATCCAACATTGATCTTATTAAGATCAACTTCATCCTCTACTACAACTTCTGCATTCTTCAGGATTGCCTCAAGCTCCTCGATACGGGCTTCGATATCTCTCTGCTCGTCTTTCGCTGCATCATACTCAGCGTTCTCGGAAAGGTCTCCCTGCTCTCTTGCCTCTTTGATCTTACCTGCAACTTCTTTTCTCTTTACTACTTTCAGATTCTCAAGTTCATCCTCAATTGCCTTTAATCCGGCATAAGTAAGTAATCTTTTTTTTGCCTCTGCCATTGTTCCTGCTTCCTTTCTACTTCCTTACCGTCACTGCCTGTTGCAATAACGTTTCGTTTCCTACAACATTTACAGATTCTCTGCAAATCATTTTCTGTCTATACTTTTCATGCATTCAAAGTTCCTTCTCTATATTTTGTCTACAAATATTATAATGTGAGTTTTAAAATGCATGTCTGCTGTCTTTTTCTCCTGGGCGCCAATCGTTGTATCAGCGTCCGTCCGCAATTTCAATATTATACTCAAACTCGCGCTTTCTGTCAAGCAATTTCACTCTCACAGGTCACTTCTACGCAGTGTATGAAAAGCCTTTAAAACCGCCTTTTTCCGAACTTTTTCCATTCTGTTTTCCAACTGTTTTCCGAAGTCCCGGAGCTTCTTTTCCTATAGTCTCTGAAAGAGCAGTTCTTCCAGTTCCTGATAGGACTCTACGCGATTGATTTCTTCACGCAATTTTGCAGAACCTTTCAATCCCTTTGTATACCATGCCACATGTTTTCTCATCTCGCGGATACCAATGAATTCACCTTTGTATTTCAACTGTAATCTGGCATGACGAAGCATCATATCTCGAACTTCTTCTTTTCCCGGACGTTCTGGTAATGTGCCTGTCTCTTCATATGTGATCATCTCGGAGAAGATCCATGGATTCCCCTGTGCTCCTCTTGCGATCATGATTCCGTCACACCCTGTCTGTTTTACCAGCTCCTCTGCTTTCTGTGGGCTTGTCACATCTCCGTTTCCAATTACCGGAATAGAGACAGCTTCTTTTACCTGACGGATGATATCCCAATCTGCCTGTCCGCTGTAATACTGTTCTCTTGTCCTTCCGTGCACGGCTACAGCTGCTGCCCCGGCCTCCTCAATGATCTTCGCGATCTCAACCGCATTAATGCAGCTGTCATCAAATCCTTTTCTTATCTTCACAGTAACCGGCTTATCAATTGCCTTTACCATTGCACTGACGATTTCATAAACCAGCTTCGGATTCTTCATAAGTGCAGAGCCTTCTCCGTTACGTACAACCTTCGGCACCGGACATCCCATATTAATATCCATAATATCAAATGGACGCTCTTCCACACGTTTTGCCATCTCACTCATAATCTTCGGATCTGATCCAAAAAACTGCAGTGACACCGGCTGTTCATCCGGGTGGATCTCCAGAAGTGATTCTGTATTCTTATTATTATATAAAATCGCTTTTGCGCTGACCATCTCCATACACAAAAGACCTGCTCCCTGTTCTTTACACAACACACGGAATGGAAGATCTGTCACTCCGGCCATCGGTCCTAAGATGTAACGGTTTGGCAGCGTCACATTTCCTATTTTCAACTGTTTCATCATATTCTATTCTTTCTAATCTATAACTATTCTTCTTATTTGACTTTAGTATCATAGTAAATAACTGCCGAAAAGTCAACGTACACGATCTGTTCTTTCGCATTCACACAAAAAAGTCTGAATAAATCCGGCAATCACAAAGCTTTTGCAATCCTCCATTTATTCAGACTTTTTTATCTGTCTTTTAATATCTCTTGATTTTTCTTGAAGCTGTCTTCTCAAATTCTTTCTCGCGAATGATCAGACTATAAATCTTTTTATATGCCGGTGCACCCTGATTGTATTCATCAATCAGTTTTTGGAGTTCTACACGGACTTCCTCTTTTCTTTCAAGTCCCTGCTTTTTTGCGTACTCTTCATCCGGATATATTTCTGCCTCGATCACTCCTTTTGCTTCTCTTACTAATACTTCCTGTACGAGTCTTGAAGAACTTAATTTATTCTCCAGTTCTTCCGGTGAGACATTTTCTCCATTCTTTGTAATGATCAGGTTTTTCTTTCGTCCTGTCAGATAGATAAACCTTTCTTCATCTACATATCCGAGATCCCCTGTGCAAAGCCATCCATCTTTCAGTGCGGTTTTTGTTTCTTCCGGCATCTTGTAATATCCTTGCATTACACTGCTTCCGCGAACCCACAGTTCTCCATCTACGGTCTTTGCCTCGCAGTTTGGAAGAAGTTGTCCTACTGAATTCTTTTTTACATTCCATGCAACAGTTGTACTGATGACCGGTGAACATTCTGTCATTCCATATCCCTGGAGAATCTGGATTCCAAAACGTTCGAACAGCTCAATATAATCCGGGTTCAGGTATGCACCTCCACTGCAGATCGTATGGAACTGAGATCCAAATACTGCTTCTTTTACCACTTTTTCCGGAAGGTCTTTTACATCTTCTAACTTTTTTGCAAAAGTTTCAATCATAAGCGGTACCATCAGAATCATATTCGGCTTAAATAATTTGATATTTTTTGCTACACGCATCAAAGAGTCATTGATACAGATAATTGCACCGAGAGAAATTCCTTTCAGGATATCCATACTCAGGCAGTATGCGTGATGAATCGGTAAAACTGACAGGATCACATTTCTCTCTGGGAGCTTCATATCCAGACATGTCGCGTTCTCAACGAGATTTCTGTGTGTCAGCATCACACCTTTGCTCTTTCCTGTTGTCCCTGATGTGAACATGATCGTACAGAGTTGATCCGGAGTAATCTCTGTTTTTTCTACTCCTGTGTCCTCATCTATCGTTTGTTCCATCATTGATTTTGTAAGAGAAAGTATATTACCCTCATTCGCTTCCTTCTGCATAGAAAGGATGTACTTCAGTTTTGTACACTTTTCTTTCGCTGCTTCAATCACATCTTTACGGATCTCATCCACAATCAGGATTGTTACATCTGCACGGTCGATAAGTTCACACAGTTCTTCTGCCGGAAGTGACACATCCAATGGTACTGCAACATTTCCGCCGTCCACAATTCCAAAATAGGAAGCAATCCATAGATAAGAAGTCGCACCGATCAATGCGATATGACTTTTTGGATCTCCCAATTTTTTCAATAATGCTGTTATTCTCTCACTGTCTTCTCTCAACTGTGTGTATGTCTTTGCCGCAATTTCATTTTTTCCTATTTTGTAACGGATTGCGTCTTCATTTCCAAAACATTTTTCTGCATTTGTAAGAATATCGCGAATTGTTCTATATTCCATTTTCTTTTCCCTCTACTTCAAAGACTCAAGATACGCTACAGCTTCTCCGACTGTTCGGATATCTGCTGCCTTGTCCTGTTCAATCTCCACATCCATCTCGTCTTCTATTTCACCAAGCATGCTCATAAAATCAAAGGATGTGAATCCAAGATCTTCCATAAAACGTGATTCCGGCTTGATGTCTTCCTGTTCAATTTCTACATAATTACAAATAATATCTACTAACTGCTCAAACATGATTTTTTCCTTTCCATTCTGTCCTGATCGTGATTCTCAACATGATCCGGATCATCTTTCTTTTATACAAGCTTTATAATTTCTCCAATTGTAAGTTCAGGATTTTCTGCTCCCTTGAACATAATTTTACATAAATAGTAATACAGATATTCCAACTCTTCTCTTGAGATTGCTTTTTTCTGATGTTCAAAGTTGAAATCCAATCCATTATCCTCCGGTCGGTGCATGACTGTCAGATACATTGCCTGTGTTGTCATTCCATTCGGATACCATTTTGTCTTATATTGAATTCCTCCAAGATCTTCCAGTCCTTTCTCCTGCAATGTCATAGGCTGGTAAGTCAAAGACATCGGCTCATACGTCAGTCCATTCTGTGGCTGTGGATATGTCCTGGAGCGATATGCGAAATATTCTGTCGGATCATAATTTGCATGACGGAATAATTCATTCTGCTTATCACGGATTTCATATACTGCATCGATAAACTTCACATCTTCTGAAAATACGGTACGAAACGGGAAAGAATGAATTCTTGTTCCACCGGATTTCTTTTCTTTTAATGTAGCCCTTCTGGCAATCGCATTATTGATCGATACATCCTCCTGTCCATTCATTTTCTGGAAATAAGTACGTAATCCCATCAATAAAAGACATGCCAGGGATACCCGGTACTTTTCGCAGAAATCCATCAGACGTTTGGTCGGTTCTGCTTCCAAATGAAAGATATCCAATGCAGAACTCACATCATCTGTCGCATTAAATGCGGAACGAAGCTTTGGATTTTTAAACATTTCCCTCGCTGCATCCAGCTTATCTGTTCCATTAACACCGTTATAAACCGGCTCTGATGCTTCAATCAGTTCCCTGAAAAATTCTCTGTCTCGCTGCTGTGCTTTACTTCCAGCTTCATATGCGAGATCCTTCTTTACCTGATCTATGTAAGAACACATATCCTTTGGATATGGGACACCTTCATATTTTGCATTACAGTACAGCTCAATAATATCCTTCAGAAATGTGATCAGCGACTGAGCATCTACCACCATATGATGTCCGAGGAAATACACTCCGTTGAATCCATCTGAAGTGCGGATCATTTTAATTTTCGTCATCAGTGAATCCTCGAATGGAAATGGGACAGTTGTCCATTTCTGCATCGTATCAGCTGCCTCTTCCATAGTCACATTGGAGAAATCAACGAACTCTATCTCCCGTTCTTTTCTGTCCTGCTCTGCACTTACAACATACTGATATACATTCCCCTCTTTGTCCTTTGCAAAGCGTATCCGCATCCCTTCATTTCTCTCATATGCTTTGTAAATGGACTCTCGGAGTACATCCCAATCCAGATCTGTGCCAATTGTCAGGCTTGTGCCAATATTCAGTACTGCCGCATTCGGACAAAATGGCAGATAATACAAATGAAATTTTTGCGCTACCGTCAGTGGGTATACAGGATATCCTTTTCTTGTTTTCATCATTCTATGATTCCTCCTATAAATGAATCCATTGCTCCTTCATAAGCTTCTCTGTCTTTATAATAACTTTCGCAGTGTCCTGCCCCGTGGATGATCAGCTTCTGTTTTGGAGATTTACAATTTTTATAAATTTCTTCAGACATACTGCATGGAACAAATGTATCTGCGTCTCCATGGATCAAAAGGACAGGAACTTTTGCTTTTCTGACTTCACGGGCAGAATTGCACTCATCCAGTCCATATCCTGCCTGTTTTTTATTCACCGCATCCGCAATCTGTATTATTGGAAACGCCGGAAGATGATACATACTGTGAAGTACATGTGTAAACACTGCCTTGGGCGAAGTAAACGGACAATCTGCAATAATTCCTTTTACCTGCTGCGGCAAATCAAGCCCGCTTGCCATCAATACTGTGGCGCCTCCCATAGAATTACCATGCAGGAGAATCTGAACATTTTCTCCTTCCTGTCCGATCACCCATTCAATCCATCGATATGCATCATAACGGTCCTTACATCCGAATCCAATGTATTTCCCTTCACTTTGTCCATGTGATCTCTGATCAACAAGAAGAACGTTATAACCACGCTTCAAATAATAATTTGAAATACTTCCATAATCTGCAAGCCCCTGGCTCGTGTAGCCATGAAAACAGATCACTGCTTTTTTGCATTTCTTTTCTTCGACATTTCCTGATCCCCGGAAATACGTTCCATGAAGCTTCAAACTGTCTTCCGACCGGATCCAGACATCTTCATGAGGCTGCTCCATCATCCACTCCCTGCATTCCTTCATCTTTGAGAAATACTGTTCCCAGTCTACCCCGGACATCTTCATCGTGCGTTCTGTCTTTGCGTTATAACGCATCATTGTTCTTCTGTAAAAGTATGCACTTCCACCTGCCTCTGCTGATACGATTCCCACCAGACCTGCAAGTGCAAGAAGTTTTCCGTAATGCATCATCTTTTTCACCTTTGCTTCCTTTTTACAGTTATTTCTGTTTCTGTGTTTTCTTTATTGCATTCTGTTCTGCTTTTCTGCTATCAATCAGTTTTTTCAGATACAAAGCTTTATCAATGTTGCCTTCTACTTTCAATTTTCCCAGTGTTACTGCCAGAACCGGATCCAGCTTTCCCTCATTGATCTTAAATAATGTCTCTGCCGAACAAGTAAAAATCGCATCTCTGTCATAATACTCGTATGGTTCCACATACAGCTTTCCTTCTTTTACCTCTGCATAAAAGATTCCCTCTGCTTCTCCTGTTACATTGAACTGATATGCAAGATGTTCATTCACAGTACTTACGTCTGCTTCCATCATCAT
This sequence comes from Mediterraneibacter sp. 210702-DFI.3.120, assembly GCF_020561005.1. Taxonomy (NCBI): domain Bacteria; kingdom Bacillati; phylum Bacillota; class Clostridia; order Lachnospirales; family Lachnospiraceae; genus Mediterraneibacter; species Mediterraneibacter sp. 210702-DFI.3.120. Next base: position 72,976 of record NZ_JAJCNG010000007.1, read on the forward strand.
CCCTTTTACTTTTGAAAACATGTCTGCGTATGTCATTCTTCTCTCCCTCTCCTTTTCAGCTTTTCTTCTTTCGACCGGTGGTCGATTCTCTATGTTTTTAATCTATCACTTTTTCGACCCGTGGTCAATTATCTATTTCAGACAATCTTTTGTTTTAAAGTGTCCTTTTTTTGTCCTCTTTTTTATTTCTATTTTATTGGTTCTTCCGACTTTATTGTGCTATACTTAAAAGGATATCGGTCAATTCCCGTAATCTGGAACTGGCCAAATATACTTACGAATATACGAGGCGGACTTCTATGCCAAAACAATTAAAATACGATAAGATTCTGGATGCTCTTCAAAAGCTTCTGGAAACCAAAGAACTTTCTAATATCTCTGTCAGTGAGATTGCTCAGACTGCTGAAATTGGAAAAGGAAGTATTTATTATTATTTTTCTTCCAAAGATGCAATTCTTGAAGCACTGGTAGAACGCAATTATGAAGTTCCAATAACAACAGCAAGACATCTTGCAGAGCAAAGAGAGATTTCACCTTTCACACGCATGGCTCTGATCTTTCAGGCCTGCCGAAATTCCTCTGCGGCTTTTTTAAAAACACAGCCATCAACTACAAAGGCTGCACCGGAGCGGGCTTTTCTTCATCAAAAGTACATGAATCATCTCATCGTTTCACTCAAGCCGGTTCTTGCTTCCATTATTGAACAAGGGATTGCACAGGATTTAATCCTCTGTGCTGACCCTGTTTCTCTTGCTGAGATCGTACTGATTGTACTGACTGTTAAGATGGATAACACCTTAGTACCTTCAACAGCAGATGAGATTGAACAGACAATCTCTGCTCTTGTCTCTCTTTTGGAAAAAGGAACTGAGAATCCTGCGGGATCGCTAAACTTTCTGATGGCACAGCTGTAAGCAGTTTTCTGTTCGCGGCACCTGCATTATACAACATATCCCACCATTTTGAATCGCTGACGGTGATATGATAAATCATGAGACGAAAGGAGTGTTTTTATGATTATTCGTCCTGTTTTTAATATATTATTACTCCCTGATATCACTTATTTTTTTAAACGTGATTTCTTTCCGGGGGCTGCTGCAGACCAGATTGAGGTCGGTACAGATATTCTGTTTCCATTTTTGAAAAATGAAGTGGATGAGACTACTGTTACTATAGATGATATTTACCCGGTCGGTATGTCTGCGAGAGTCGAATCCATCGGTGATGATGACAGCATCCAGATTCGTACATTAGAACGTGTCAGTCTTGATGATATTGAGCTGGATGAGAACGGACAGATTACAGCTACAGCTTCCATCCGTCCGGAGGTAGATGATCTTCCTTTAGAAGAAGAGAAGCAGACTTTCACAAACCTGCGGAACTCGCTTCTGAAATTTGTTCAGAATTATCAATGGGGGATCTGGGCAAGAAGCTACATTATCCAGAGAAAGAATATCTATGACCTCGGTTCTGCTCTTTCAGATTATCTGAACATTACTTCCGAAGAAAAATATGCAATTGTTGAGACAGATTCCCGCCGTGAGCGCTGTGAACTGATTGAGAATGCGATCAAAGAATTCATGGAAGTTGCCAAAGTTTCTTCTGAAGCACAGGAGGCACAGAAAGGTGACCAGGAGCAGCTTTACAGAGAGGTTGCAATTAAGAAGCAGATCGATTACCTTCAGAAAGAATTAGATGAGATGCACCCGGAAAACATTTCCGATGTCCGCGCTTTTGAAAAAAAGATCCAGGAATCCGGCATGAATGAAGATGCCCGTAAGGAAGCGGACAAAGTCCTGAATCGTATGAAGCAGGAAGGAAAAGACAGCCATGAATATGGGCTTCTCTATGACTATCTTGATTTTGTCACCAGTCTTTCCTGGAAGCATCCGGAATTTACACCGATTGATTTAAACCGGGCAGAAGAGATTCTTGATGAAGATCATTATGGACTTAAGAAAGTCAAAGAACGTATCATCCAGCAGATTGCTGTTATGGCACTGAACCGGAAACAGTATGGTTCCATCCTCCTTTTTGTCGGTGCGCCTGGTACCGGTAAGACAAGTATCGGACAGAGTATTGCCCGTGCGTTAAACCGCGAATATGTCCGCATCAGTCTCGGCGGTATCCGAGATGAAGCTGAGATCCGCGGTCATAGAAGAACTTATATCGGCGCTATGCCGGGACGGATCATGGAAGGGATTAAACGCAGCGGCGTTTCCAATCCTGTTGTAGTTCTTGATGAAGTAGATAAGCTTGCGAAAGATTATGGCGGAGATCCGGCAAGTGCATTGCTTGAGGTGCTTGACCCGGAGCAGAACAGTACATTTACAGACCATTATATGAATGTTCCATATGACTTATCCAATGTTCTGTTCGTCTGCACAGCGAATTCTACAGATACGATTCCTGAACCGCTTCTGAACCGTATGGAAGTGATCGATTTTCCAGGATATACGGCGGTGGAAAAATTCCATATTGCCAGAAAGCACTTACTTCCAAAAGCAATGGACGCTATGGGAATCCAGAAGAAAATGTTAAAGATAACGGATGGTGCATTGCGCAAGGTCATTGAAGATTATACGATGGAATCCGGAGTCCGTGGACTTAAGAAACAGATTGATATGCTTTGTCGTTCCGCTGCTGTGCGTCTTGTAAAAGAAGAGGGGCAGACTCTGACAGTAAATAAATCGAATCTGAAAGACTATCTCGGCCGTAAGAAACTGCATCATGACCAGAAATTAACTTCCACACAGCCTGGTGTTGTCACCGGACTTGCATGGACACAGGCAGGCGGTGAGATTCTGTTTATAGAGACAAAGCTGACAGAAGGGGAAGGAAAGGTGATCATCACCGGACAGCTTGGAGATGTCATGAAAGAATCTGTACAGATTGCACTGACACTTGTGAAGTCTCTTTATCCTAAAGAAAGCAAGGTTTTCCAGGATCATGATCTGCACATTCATGTGCCGGAAGGAGCTGTTCCAAAAGACGGTCCATCTGCCGGCATTACATTAACCACAGCACTTGCTTCCCTTGTTACCGGAAAGGCTGTCAGCCCGGATTATGCCATGACCGGTGAAGTTTCCCTCCGCGGAGGTATACTTCCGATCGGTGGGCTTCCTGAGAAACTGATGGCTGCCCAGAGGGCCGGTATTACAAAAATACTGATTCCTTTTGACAACGCAGATGATCTCGAAGATGTAGCTGCTGAAGTAAAGGATAAGCTGAAAATCACTCCGGTGAAAAAGGTCAGCGACGTTCTGAAGTTATTGCTCGGATAAAAAGTGACCTATCGTTAAACGGAAACTATGAGAAACAAAAGCCCATAGCAGGAATTCTGATAAGTTCAACAAACTTACCATTCAGATTCCGCCATGGGCTTTTTTATAGTTTTAAAATTCGACAGATAAACCGTAATCTATTTATCTGACTATTTATTCCTCTGTCTCTTCTCCAAGATAGAATACTTTGTAAAACATTTCAAGAGACTTGAAAAGCTCTTCCTTTGTGTCCTGCAGCTCTTTGATCTTCAGTACACTTCCGATCTCATCGAATGAGAAATCACCCTCGTTGTGCTCTACTTTCAACTCAAGGTTTCCATTCTCATCAAACACCAACAGGAGAACTCCTCCAACATCCGCTGTATACAACACACACATGATCTGCAATTCCTGTTTCACTGCTTCCGGAAGAGATTCAAATTCCGGGTTCAGATAATATTTCTGCTCATAGGAGCTGGCCGCACACAATACCATTTCTTCATCCATAATTTTTACACCTTATATCACTGCCCACAGTTTCTGTAAACAGTACTTACCTTTCCATATTTTCCACATTCACTGCATAATCCCGATGACTTATTCACATTCCGTAGGTCTTATCCACCTGGTTATACATATCCATATACGCCGCGCACCGAAACTTCTCCGGCATACACCGCCTCTTCGGTTCCATCTTCTTTCCGAACGATCAATTCTCCTGTCTGATTGATTCCAAGTGCGTAAGCATTGTACTGTTCTTTCGCGCCAAGAATCCGGACCTCACGGTCTTTATTAACCAGTAATTCGCTGTAACGTTCTTTCAGACCGGACAGATCTCCATGTTCAAGGAAAACCGTGTAATTCTGTTCAAAGCGTTTCATCACTGCTGCGATCAACGGTGCTCTCTTTACCACATGTCCACATTCCAGTCTGAGTGATGTCGCTGTCTCACGGATCTCCTCAGGGAACTCTGTCAGGTTCACATTGATCCCTACACCAATCGTTACATGATTAATGTAATCGATCTGAGTGCTCATCTCTGTCAGGATTCCGACGAGCTTCTTTCCATTAATGATAATATCATTTGGCCACTTGATCTTTACATCTGGGTTTCCACAGGAATCTCCGCAATCCATGATTCCCTCTGCTACACTTAATGCCATCACAAGCGTCAGCATCGGCGCCTGATCCGGTTCAATCTTCGGACGAAGCAACAAGGACATGTAAATGCTTGAACCTGACGGTGAATCCCAGGAACGGCCCCTTCTCCCTCTTCCGGCTGTCTGCTTATCTGCTACCGCAAGTGTACCTTCCGGTGCACCTTCATCTCCCATCTGCTTGATCCTCAGATTTGTAGAATCTACCGAATCGTAATAAACGATGTTTCTTCCGGCCCACTGCGTATCCATCAGGCTATCGAGCTCTTCTTTCGTCATCACATCCGGACTATCTACAATATGATAACCTTTATTCCGCACAGCTTCAACCTGATATCCTTCTTCCTGCAGCTGACGGATCACCTTCCAGACTGCAGTTCTTGACACCCCGAACTTTTCACAAAGCTGCTGGCCTGACACATATCCGTCCGCTTCCCTCAATAATTTTAATATTTCAGCTTTCATTTTAATTCCACCTCTCATCAGACCTATATAGGAAAGTATTGTCCTAATAAGAAAGGTGTCTGTCCCATCTCTGGAATAACAGACACCTTCTGCTCTTTCTTATTTTCCACAGAAGCCGGTCTGATCTTTAACTCATTTATCATACCAAACTTCTGCTGATTTCTCAAGTTCATCAAATACATTGCGCGTTACTGTTCACACGATGTGCGATTACGTTCTCTTAGAACTCGCCAAGTGTTGCAACCATTACCGCCTTGATCGTATGCATTCTGTTCTCTGCCTCATCGAATACTTTGGACTGTGCAGACTCGAATACTTCGTCTGTTACTTCCATATCTTCGATTCCGAAACGCTGTCCCATCTCTGCTCCGATCTTTGTCTTCAGGTCATGGAATGCCGGCAGGCAATGCAGGAAAATAGCTGTATCTTTTGCATTTGCCATAACTTCTTTTGTTACCTTATATGGTGAAAGTTCTTTGATTCTCTTCTCCCATACTTCATCCGGCTCGCCCATGGATACCCATACATCTGTATAGATAACATCTGCGTCCTTTGTTCCTTCTTTTACATCTTCAGTCAGAGTAATTGTTGCTCCGGACTGTGCAGCATAACCTTTGCAAGTTTCAACAAGCTCTTCGTTTGGGAAATATTCTTTCGTTGTACATGCTACGAAATGCATTCCAAGCTTAGAGCATGCGATCATCAGGGAGTTGCCCATGTTAAACCTTGCATCTCCCATGTATACAAGCTTGCGGCCTTTGAGTTCTCCGAAATTCTCACGGATTGTCAGCATATCTGCCAGCATCTGTGTCGGATGATATTCATTTGTCAGACCGTTCCATACCGGTACTCCTGCATATTTTGCAAGATCTTCTACGATTTCCTGACCGAATCCACGATATTCGATTCCGTCATACATTCTTCCAAGTACACGGGCTGTATCTTCGATGCTCTCTTTCTTTCCAATCTGAGAACCTGATGGATCAAGATAAGTTGTTCCCATTCCCATATCATGCGCTGCCACTTCGAATGCACAACGTGTTCTTGTACTTGTCTTCTCAAAGATCAGTGCAATGTTCTTGCCATGATAATGATCCACCGGTACTCCGCTTTTCTTCTTCTCTTTGAGGTCTGCTGCCAGGTCAAGCAGGTATGTAATCTCCTCTGGTGTAAAATCCTTCAGTGTCAGAAAATTTCTTCCTTTTAAATCCATTGTTCTCGTCCTTTCTATTCTATAACTATATGAATCAGAACCCTCTCTGTCCTTCTCTTCTTCATATCTTTGAACCTACATTGTAACCGATGAATTTAGTATACTACATCCATGTATAAAAATGCAACTAAAACTTTATTTTACTCTGTTTTATACATATTCATTCAGCGTTTATACATTCTTTTATGCATTTTTATTATTTCTTCTCTGTCTTCCTGCTTCGAACATCAGGACCGCCGCTGCCACTGCCGCATTTAGAGATTCTGCCTCGCCTTCCATTGGGATACGGATGAGACAATCCGCGCAGTCTGCAACTTCATCACGAAGTCCGTTTCCCTCATTTCCGATCAGAAATGCACAACCAGTTGTATAATCTTCCTCGTCGTATGCATTTTCTCCACGCAAATGTGCTGCGTAAGTTTTAATGCCCTCCTTCTGCAGCTCTTTGATCTTCTCCGGAAGATCTTCCACATAGAGGAACGGCATACGGAATACAGCCCCCATCGTGGAACGAATCACCTTTGGATTGTAGACGTCCACGCAATCTTTGCTCAATAAGATTCCGGTTACACCTGCTGCCTCAGCTGTTCTGAAAATAGTTCCGAGATTTCCCGGATCCTGCAGATTATCCAACACAACCAAGTGCGGTGCCTTCTGATTTTTCATCTGCATCAGGTCATTCATCGTATAATTGAGTCTCTTCACAATCGCCAGAATTCCCTGCGGTGTCTTTGTATCTGACACGTAAGCGAACACAGTATCTGTCAGAAGCTCGACCGGCGCCTGTAATTTCTCTAAAAATTCTTTATTCTTCTTTGCAAAGCTTTCTGAAGCATATACTTTCTCAATTCGTTCCGCCGGAATCTCTTCTGTCATTCTTGGTCCTTCCACGAGAAAGATTCCTTTTTCATCTCTTAAGCGGCTCTTCTTCTGCAGCTTCGCCAGTTCTTTGATCTGTGCATTCGATGTACTTGTTATCATAATCTATTTCTCCAATTTTCCAATTTTTTCGAGTACTTTATTTGCTCCAACCAAAATCAATAGTGCATTCTCCGGAAGCGGCATCTGTGGATTAAACTCTACATTAACATTTCCGTCCTGCATGATTCCTACAACTGTAACTCCATATTTCGTACGTATACCCAGTTCTGCCATACTGTGATTGATCCACGGTTTTGGAACAGCGATCTCAACCATACTGTAATCATTTGACAGTTCAATCCAGTCTGTGAATTCTGTTGCCAGAAGGCTTTTGGCAACCCGGCTGCCCATCTCAATCTCAGGATATACAACAGTATCTGCCCCTACTTTCTTCAATATAGTTCCCTGTAACTTATTCTTTGCTTTGGCAACAACCATTGGAATTCCTATTTCTTTACAAAGCAGAGTCGCCATGATCCCTGCTTCAAGATTCTCCGCAACTCCAATAATTGCTCCGTCCAAATTCCTTGTTCCCAGTGCACTCAGAGCTTCTTTCTCTGTGATATCTGCCGTAATAGCATAAGTTACTCTGTCCGAGATCTCCTGAATTGTCTCCTGTGATTTATCTACAACAATCACATCACATCCCATACTCTCAAGTGTCAGGGCCACACTCCGTCCAAAGCTTCCAAGCCCCAGAACTGCAAACTGCTTTCTCATCGTTTTCTCCTTCTCATATACTGTTCCTTGTTTTTATCGCGTATCTCTTGTTTTCTCTTTTATCTTTTCTTAGCCAACCATAATCTTCGCTTCCGGCAAAGTACGGAACTGATTCTTCTTATCCACATGACCGGAAAATATAAGTGCCATCGTCATTGGTCCGATTCGTCCAATATACATCATGAGCATCAGAACGACATGACTGATATCACTAAGCACTGGCGTCAGATCCGCTGTCAGACCAACCGTTGCCATCGCAGATGTCGCCTCAAACATCAGATCAAGGACTTTCTGCTGTGGCTCGATCACTGTCATCACCGTCACCCCAAACAGCCAGAAGACAAATGTCACAAGTGTGATTGTTATCCCTACTCTTATAATTTCGAATGTAATTTTTCTTCCATAACATTCCGTATCTTTGTTTCCTCTCAAGACAGAAATTGCTGTAAGCAAGAGAACAGCAACTGTTGTTGTCTTGATACCACCTGCAGTTCCTGCCGGTGAACCACCGATGATCATCAGCATGCTGGCCAGCAGCTTCGAACCATTCGTAAGACCTGACTGAGATATGCTGGCAAATCCTGCCGTTCTCGTCGTCACAGACTGGAAAAAAGCCGCCTGGAATTTCCCTGCAGCGTTCAATGTTCCCATCGTTGCCGGATTATGATGCTCCAACAGATAGAATCCCAAAGTTCCCAAAGTAAGAAGGAACAACGTCATTGTCAGAACAATTTTACTCTGCAGGCTCAGTCTTGTGATCGTTCTTCCGACTGGCCGTTTTCCCTTGGACTGTATTGTCATCTTTATATTCTTCGCAAGATCGATCCATACCGGATAACCAAGACCGCTGAGAATGACAAGCATTGTTGTCGTAATTGTGATCACTGGTGTATTGACATATCTCGTAAAGCTTGAATCTCCAAGAATATCTACACCCGCATTACAAAATGCAGAGATTGAGTGAAACACGGAATAGAAGATTCCCTTCGCAACACCATACTCCGGAATAAACTGAAATGAATATCCGATTGCGCCAATTCCTTCTACAAGAAATGTTCCCCACAATACTCTTTCAATAAACCGGATCATTCCTTGAAGTGTGGACAGACCATAGGCTTCTTGAATGACAACTCGTTCCTTCATATTTATTCTTTTTCCAACCAGAATTAAAAATGCAGTTGTACATGCAATGATTCCAAGTCCGCCGATCTGGATCAGAATAAGCAGAATCACTTTTCCTGCCACTGTAAATTGCGCAGCCGGCACAACTGTCACCAATCCTGTCACGCAGACACATGTTACAGCTGTAAACAGTGCATCGATATAACGAATCGGCTGATGATTTGAAAATGGAAGCCATAAGAGCAGACTGCCAAGCAGAATCACGCCAAAGAATCCGATTGATATGATCCTCACTGTATTCCATTTTGCTCTTCGTGCTTTTCTCCTGTCTTCATCTATATAAAATCCATACATGTCTATCTTTCCTCGCTCTCACATGACAATTATTAACCCCCATGTTACCACTCCCTTTAATCATCTGCAAGTAAAAGCTGATAAAACGAAAGATACGCCACTCTGATTCGTCCTCAGAACAGCGTATCCTTCGTTTTAAATTATAGTAACTGTTCAGAGCCAACCTCCAAAATGCTACGCATTTCGTCGGTGTGGCGTATCCGCCAAATAAAATTTCAAAAACAGTCTTAAAAATGCAAGCATTTTACATCTGTTTTTTGAAATTTTGCTTGGCTCTGAACAGTTACAAATTATTAATTTTGAAACATATTTAGTGATCTGTAGACTCGATTTCTCCATCGAATCCCGCATCTTTTATCATTTTCATTGTGTCATCGATTCCCTGGCCTCCGGCTGTCAGATAACCTGATGCAAAGATAGAATCAACAACTTTGAAAAGTTCCGGTTCCAATCCCTTGAAGTAAACTTCTCTTCCTGCTGCACAGCGGATATCGGACTTTGGAATCATCAGTCTTGCCAGACAAAGAACTTTCAAGCAATACTCCGGTGTCAGCTCTGAGATATCACGATCTGCCAGTCTTGTTCCCGGAATCGGAAGTAAGAAATTGATCGGAACCGATTCCGGATTGATCTCGCGAAGATCCATCAGCATATCAACGATATCTTCCTTACTCTCACCCATTCCAACAATTCCACCACTGCAGATCTCAAATCCAAGACTCTGAAGCATCTTGATATTATTCACACGCTGATCATAAGTATGTGTTGTACAAATCTCCGGATAGAAAGAACGGCTGCTGTTCAGATTATGGTTGATACGGTCCAATCCGGCATCTTTCAGGATTCTCGCCTGCTTCTCTGTCAGGAAGCCGATGGAGCAGCAGATCTGTGTATCTTTCTTCTTCATCTCGCGGATACGGTCTGCAAGATCTTCAATCTCCTCGTCTGAGAATCCGATTCCACTTAATCCGATACAATGTCTTGCAAGATGTTTCTCATCTACCAGATCATTATCACCATAAAGCTTTTCATCTGATACTCTCTTGTACTTCTCAATCTCTGCCTGAGAATCCTTAGACTGTGCACAATAAGCGCAGTTCTGTGTACAGTTTCCACTACGAACATTTGTCAGAAGCTGAACGCTTACTTTCTTCCCTTTGTATTTTGTACGAAGTGCATAAGCACACTCCATCAGACTGTCCATCTCCTCCTCTGGAAGATTCAGCACTTCAACTGCTTCTTCTCTTGTAAGCGGACATTCTTCATCCCAGCTTTTCAGTAATGTATGAATTGATCTGTTTGACATGGTATATTTCCCTTTCTTCTGTTTCTATGATATGAGTCTCAAAAGTAATTTTTGCCATTCACTGATGCAACCGGATTACTCCATTGCTATGTAATTCCCGCAATCCTCAAATATCTCCAATGCATCTTCTGCATTATTATTCTGTTGATCTTATTTACAACATATGAAAATAGTATAGCCATGTCTTTTTCGATTGTCAACCTTTTCTTTATTCGAGTTGACATCTTTATTATTTCTAGAACAAAGAATGTGCCTTGCACATTCTTGCGCCTGCGGCGGTCGCTTGCGACATCTACATTGTACGCCGCAGTGCGCATCCTTAGCGGAGCGTTTTTTATATATTAGGAAAGCACTTTCCTAATATACAAAAAAGAACCCCACCATTCACTGGCAGAGTCCTCTCTTTCTTCTTATACTTTAAATCTGTATCCCACACCCCAGATTGTCTCAATATACTGTGGATGTGAAGTATCATACTCAATCTTCTCACGGATCTTCTTAATATGTACTGTAACAGTTGCAATGTCTCCGATCGACTCCATATCCCAGATCTCACGGAAAAGCTCTTCCTTGCTGTACACATGATTCGGATGTCCTGCAAGGAAAGTTAAAAGGTCAAATTCTTTCGTTGTGAAAGACTTCTCTTCTCCATTCACCCAGACACGACGTGCTGTCTTGTCAATCTTCAATCCACGGATCTCGATCACTTCATTCTGCTCTACATTACTTCCGATCAGTCTCTCATATCTTGCAAGATGTGCTTTCACACGCGCTACAAGTTCACTTGGACTGAACGGTTTTGTCATATAATCATCTGCGCCAAGTCCAAGCCCACGAATCTTATCAATATCATCTTTCTTCGCTGAAACCATAATGATCGGTGTATTCTTCTGGCTGCGGATCTGACGACAGATCTCAAATCCATCTACTCCCGGAAGCATCAGATCCAGAATGATCAGATCAAATTCTCCTTCAAGTCCTTTCTTAAGTCCTATCTCACCATCATTCGCAACCTCGACTTCAAAACCACTCAGCTCCAGATAGTCTTTCTCAAGATCTGCAATGCTTTCCTCGTCTTCTACGATTAAAATACGTTTACTCATCTTCTACGGGTACCTCCTGATATTTTCTTATTACAAAATACATCGTGGTTCCAACGCCCTCTTCGCTGGTTGCCCAGATCTTTCCTCCGTGCTCTTCCACAATCTTCTTCACGATAGAAAGACCGATGCCGCTTCCTCCCTTGGAAGAATTCCTTGAAGCATCTGTCCGGTAGAAACGGTCAAAGATATTCGGCAGATCCTTTGCCGCAATGCCCTTTCCGTTATCTCCCAGTTCTACCTGAATAAAGTCTCCCACGTCCTTTACATCCATCGTAATCTTCACCTTCGGCTTATCTGTATATTTGATAGAATTTGATACGATGTTATTGATGACTCTTCGAAGCTGCTCCGGATCTACGATCACCTTGCTATCCTCTTCCATAAAGTTCCTGTAAGTAAATTCAGCTCCCTTTGATTCCAGTTCTACACTTAAATCCTCCGCACAATCTGCAAAATATCCCTTCGCAGAGATTGTTGTGAAATTATACGGAATTCGATTCGTATCGATCTTTGAATAAAGCGTCAGTTCATTGATCAGAAGATTCATCTCATTAGCTTTATTATAAATGGTTCTGATGTATCTGTCCATCTTTTCCGGCGTATCTGCTACTCCATCCATGATTCCTTCCACATAACCTTTGATCGCTGTGATCGGAGTCTTCAGGTCATGTGAAATGTTACTGATGAGCTCCTTATTCTCTCTGTCAAATGCGACCTTCTCTTCCGCCTGTGCTTTCAGTCTGAGACGCATCTCTTCAAAGTCCTGACAGAGTTGTCCGATCTCGTCATTTGATTCTGCCTTGATTTCAAAGTCAAGATTACCCTCTTTGATATTGCGTGCAGCTCTCTGAAGTTTCTCCAGCGGGACCGATACCGATCTGTAGATCCACAAGATTAGAAATGCTGTCGTAAGGACAACTGCGATCAGATACAGCTGCTGTATCTCTGCCCCTCTTCCCGGAACAAATGCATGCATTGCGATCAGTGCAAATGTTACAGGAAAGATCATAACGACTACAAAAGCAATAATCAGTTTGGTACGTAATTTCATAGAAGCATCTCCTTTCCGTATTGAAAAAGGTGCCTGACACTTTATGACGGGTGTCAGACACCTTCCGGTGCTTGTATCAGATATTTCTATCTTACAGATATTTCTTTAAATCGTCAACCTTGTCCAGCTTCTCCCATGGAAGATCCAGGTCGTTGCGTCCAAAATGTCCGTAAGCTGCTGTCTGTTTGTAGATCGGTCTTCTCAAATCCAGCATCTTGATGATTCCTGCCGGACGGAAATCAAAGTTCTCACGAAGGATCTCAACCAGTTTTGTATCAGAAAGTTTTCCTGTTCCGAATGTATCAACTGCGATAGATGTCGGCTGTGCAACACCGATTGCATAAGAAAGCTGAATCTCACATTTCTTAGCAAGTCCTGCTGCTACAACATTCTTTGCTGCATAACGTGCTGCATAAGCTGCAGAACGGTCTACCTTTGTACAGTCCTTTCCGGAGAAAGCACCGCCACCGTGACGAGCCATTCCGCCGTAAGTATCAACGATAATCTTACGTCCTGTCAGTCCACTGTCTCCGTGTGGTCCACCGATCACGAAACGTCCTGTCGGGTTTACGAAGAACTTTGTCTCTTCGTCTACGAGTTCTGCCGGAATGATCTCATCGAATACATATTTCTTAATATCCTCATGAATCTGCTCCTGAGTTACATCCGGGTCATGCTGTGTAGAAAGAACAACTGCATCCAGACGCTTTACAGAACCGTCTTCGTTGTACTCTACTGTAACCTGTGTCTTTCCATCCGGACGAAGGTAAGTAAGTGTTCCGTCTTTACGAACCTTTGTCAGCTGACGTGCAAGCTTATGAGCCATTGCAACCGGGTAAGGCATATACTCTTCTGTCTCATCAGAAGCATAGCCGAACATCATACCCTGGTCTCCTGCTCCGATCGCCTCGATGTCTTCATCTGACATCTTGTTCTCTTTCGCCTCAAGTGCTTTATCTACTCCGAGTGCGATATCTGCTGACTGCTCATCCAGTGTTGTGATCACGCCACATGTATCAGCATCAAATCCATATTTTCCTCTTGTGTATCCGATCTCACGAACAGTGTCACGAACGATCTTCTGGATATCTACATAAGCCTGTGTTGTAATCTCTCCCATAACCATTACAAGACCTGTTGTACAGCATGTCTCACATGCCACACGGCTCATCGGGTCCTGTCTCATCAGTTCATCAAGGATCGCATCTGAAATCTGGTCACACATCTTATCCGGGTGTCCCTCAGTTACTGATTCTGATGTAAATAAAATCTTTTCTCTTTCCATATCTGTTCTCCTTTCCGATTGCTGTCCCCACAGCAATATCTCACTTTCTCTCGCTTGTGCTGTCTTCATTTGCTTACATTGCCAATAATGAAAACAGCCCGCATCAAGCGGACTGTCAGTTTATCTTAACAATCCTCTTATTGTTCGAAATAACTCGCTCAGGTTGGCACCTTCCTATTACGAGGGGTTGCCGCAGCTTCTTAGATCCTTTGTATCTCCACTGCTCTGAATAAGAGAAAGTATCATCTATTTAATTTTGTTTCGTATCAGACTATACAACACCTTGTTGATTATGTCAATACCGTTTTCTGAAGTTGATAAAACTTTTATATTTCTATGATTCTGCATCAACATCTTTCAACTCCGTGATCACACCTGTATCATCAATCGTAATATTCGGTGAAATCTCCTGCAAGTGATCAAAAAGTGCTCTCTGGGACTCTGCATTATTCAGATACTGTGTCTGGCTGTCTTTCTGCTCACACGGTGTAAAGGACATCTGTTTCAATCCTTCTGATGTAATCTCAAGATTCAGAAGTCCTGTGTATTTTGTCTCATCATTAAACCAGAAATCGCCCAGACTGTATACAATAGGTCCATCTTCTGTATATTCAATTCCCTGAAGTACATGCGGATGACCTCCGATCACGATATCTGCTCCTGACTTCAGGAATTCTTTTCCATGCTCTGTCTGTGTTGAATTATACATATCCTCATCTTCTGTTCCCCAATGAACATATGCGATCAGATAATCACATTCCTTTGATGCATCCGCGATCACCTGATTATACTCTGTTGTGTCGTAGGATGTAAGAATACCTGTCGTTGAATCTGTTGCTTCCGGTGTAAATTTATACTGTTCTCCCTCGGAAGCTGCCACAAATCCGATCTTGATTCCGTTAATGATATAATAAGTCGGCTGCTTTGCCTCATCCAGATTCGTTCCGCCTCCAACATGAGTGATCTTCGCTTGATCTAACAGATCGATCGTATCATCCATCGCATCTGCACCATAATCGTAAATGTGATTATTCGCAATTGAAACAATATCTGTTCCCATCTGTTCCAGCAACTTCATGCGTTCTGGTTTTGCACGGAATACATAATACTTATCCTCCAGCGGGGTTCCACGGTCACTGATACAATATTCATGGTTCAGGAAGAAAATATCTGCTGCATTTGTCTGATCCAGAATTGTCTTGGAAATGCATTTGGATAGGTCATTTACCGTATCATAATAATCGAGAACATATCCATCTTCCTCCAGACAGAGGTCACCTGCTGCTGTGATCTGCACGGTTCCGTTCTCTGCTGCCTTCTTCTCATAGATATGATTCTTCGCAGCGGTAGCTTCATCCTTTAATTTTCCCTCGTATGTATCTGACAGAACATGCAAAGTTGCTCCAAAGGAATCATAAATATCCTGCGCTGTTATCTTTTTATTCTTCTGATAGACTGGAAATAAATCATCCATCTCTTCAGAATAGTTCTTTTCCAGCCATTTCGTAAATGCTGTAACATCAGACTTTTCCGCTGACACTCCATTATCCGTCAGGAAAGTGTTGTAGCAGTCATTCAGCGATTCATTCATCTGTGCAATTTCCTGCTCCAGCTGCTTTTTCTGTTCTGCTGCCAGTTTCTTTTTCTTAGCCACATTGACTGCAAAGGCTGCCAGCGCTATGATTATGCACAACAAAATACAGCCGGAAATAGTCATTCTTCGTCTGAGCTGTCTGATCCTCTTTTGTTTGATTTCTTCTCTCTGTCTTTTTCTCCGTTCTTCTGCCTGTTCAAATTCATTCATCGTTCGTTGCTCCTGCTGTTTTCTTATTAATATCCCGCCACTGTTTCATTCGACCTGCCTGATCGCCTATTACGCCATAACTCCTGACATATAAACTGAAAACAGGTATCAGAACTTTCGTTCCGACACCTGCATACGTTCCCACATCATATTTCTTCGGATTCTGTCTGTATCGGCTCGCTGCCGGCCGCAGCTTGTTGTAAACAGTAACCTCGGTTTAGCCAACTTTTAATTTGAATTTCTGAATCTCTTTTTCACTGGACACTTTCTCGATGATTCCACCCAGACTTCTGAGTTTCTCTTCAAAGCGTTCGTATCCTCTCTGGATATAAACAATATCATCTACGATCGTAATTCCTTCTGTTGCAAGTCCTGCGATGCAAAGCGCAGCTCCTGCACGAAGATCCGGCGCGCTGACTCTTGCTGCCGTAAATTTCTCAACACCCTCGATCGTTGCTGAATTGCCTTCAACTTTGATATTCGCACCCATACGTGCCAGCTCATCTAAATATTTAAAACGATTCTCGAAGATACTTTCTGTGATCGTACTTGTTCCCTTCGCGAGTGCAAGCACAACCCCGATCTGTGGCTGCATATCTGTCGGATATCCCGGATATGGTAATGTCTTCACCTGTGTACTTTTCAGACGTCTCTTAGCCACTACACGGACTGCATCGTCAAATTCTTCCACTTCACATCCGATATCTACCAGCTTGGAGATCGTTGCATCTAAATGCTTCGGAATCACATTGAGCACTGTCACATCTCCGCGTGTTGCTGCAGCGGCAAACATAAATGTTCCTGCTTCGATCTGATCCGGAATGATGGAGTACTCTGCCTTATGCAGGGACTTCACTCCACGGATCTTAATCACGTCTGTTCCTGCACCACGGATATTTGCTCCCATGCTGTTCAGGAAGTTCGCTACATCTACAACATGTGGCTCTTTCGCTACGTTCTCCATGATCGTAAGACCGTCAGCCATAGCTGCTGCCATCATTACGTTGATCGTTGCACCTACAGTCACAACATCGAAATAAAGATGTGTTCCCTTCAGCTCTTCCGCCTCTGCAACAATCTTACCATACTCAATGTCTACATCTGCTCCAAGTGCACGGAATCCTTTCAGATGCTGATCGATCGGTCTGCTTCCGATATTGCATCCTCCCGGAAGTGCTACTTCTGCTCTCTTGTATTTTCCAAGAAGTGCACCTAACAAATAATAAGACGCTCTGATCTTCTTAATATAGTCATAATCAATACTGAAATCTCCGATTGTATTTCCATTGATCTTTACTGTATGTCTGTCAATTCTCTGTACCATTGCACCGATTCCCTCGATTGCCTCCAGCATGACATTAATGTCATTCACATCCGGAAGATTCTCAATCAAAACCGGTTCATCTGCCATGATTGCAGCTGCAAGAATTCCAAGTGCCGCATTCTTAGCTCCACCGATTTCAACTTCCCCAACCAGCGGATTACCACCCTTAATAATATATTGCTCCATTTTGCACCTCAATTGTCCGATTCTGTATTACTTCCCACAGATCCTGTGTTCAGTAACGATTTATTCTTGTGTCTTTATCTATACGAAAAGAACTATCTATCTTAATTACAATATAATCCATACATAACTATAACACAAAATCTTTCATTGTGGAATCCCCTTTTTCTATGACGGTAATATTCACGCTTTATTTTGAGAGTAATTCTCAATAGTATCAAGTACATTTTCTATTGTTTCTTCAATCTGACAGCCCTCTTCACTGATTGTCACATCTGCATACTTCTCAAAAAGGACTTTTCGCTCGTCATACAGGTCTTTTAATGTCTGACCGTCCTTCAAAACAACTCCTCTTTTTTGAGGATTCCTGATTCTCCTCTTTATTGTCTGATAAGAAGCATGAAGATATACAACAATTCCGATTTCTTTGAAATGTTTCATTGCTTCCTCGCAATAGACAACACTTCCGCCCGGAGAAATAACCGCATTTTCTGCTTTTATATCACGATTTACCTGATTTTCGATTTTTAAAAACCCATCATCACCGACTTCTGCTATAATTTCACGCAGAAGCTTTCCTTCTTGTTCCTGAATCAGAAGATCTGAATCTATGAAACCTTTTCCAAGTCTTTTTGCTACTACAATACCAACTGTACTTTTTCCGACAGCCGGCATACCGATAAATATAAGATTACTTTTCATCTGTATCTGTTCCCTTCTTCTGAATCCGTTTCTTTCGTTGTAATCTGAATGATTATATCATAGATTTTCCTGGCAATGAACAATAACTGTAAATTTTTTGTTTCCTTTTTCTCTGTTCTCCCCTGCGTCGGTAGATTTCCTGATATAACAAAACTTCCGCCAGGTCTCTTAACATCCGCTCTTCCCCGGCAAACATTTTCTCCTGTTTTTTTACATTTTCGCAAATTCTGCTGCACATGATGCGTAACTGCAATTTATCCGGATAAACATCAAATATCACACTCCCCGTGTATTCCATCCTGTCACACTCTTCTTCGACATAAGGCAGTATTCTCTTTGGAAGATCCGGATACAGGCTTTTCATATACTCCAGGTCTGTCCTTTCCGCTCTCTCATCATATTCTGTCTGTATCGGATAGGCCATATAATAAGGCAATTTCTGGTACATGTTGCTCACTCCCACTGACAATAAGTTGTGCCGTCCCTGCTGTCCGCATTCCTGTTGATTGCAGTTTATAAATCCGGCGGCTATATAACGTTACTGTTCACACGATGTGCGACCAGCAACGCATCTCGCCATTTTAAATCGCCTTTGGCGATGGGGCGAGATGCATTCAAATCAAAACACGCATCCTCCGTGTCAATCAGCGGAGTGATTGACACGGGAGTGAACAGTAACTATATAACTACTATATGATCTTCCTTACTCAACTGTTACTTTCACACAGACTCTTCATTCTTCGATCTAAAGAAAAAGAAGTCCTGACTTTTCCGCCGGACTTCCTTACCTGTAATTTCATTATTCACTTTCTCTTAAAATTCTGAGAATCTCCAGTCTGGTCTCCCCAACACCAATCACATCTTCTCTCTGAACCTCTGTCGGACGATCTACCAGGATTCCGTTCAGATATGTTCCATTCTTGGAACCATCATCCATCAGATACAAACAGTCACCTCTCTGTATGATCACACAGTGCTGCTTGGATACTCTTCCATCCTCATGCAGTGGAAGATACTTCTCATAATTGTCATTCCTCTTTGCTCTTCCGATTCCCACTTCATCATAGAATATGAAGCTATATTTCTGCCATGTATCCAGATCTTCCAGGATAATCTTCCACTGTCTTCTTTTTTTAGAAGAACGCTTCGCTGAATCCATAGAGCCGTTCTGCCCTGAACTGCGTCTCTTCTTTCCCTGCGGCTGATCCTCTTCTGGATCATATTCCTGATCTGCCTTGTAACGCTTTCCGTTCCTGGACTGCTTTCTCCGCTCTACGTCCTGTGCCTTATTCTTTTTTACACTTATAAATGTACTGCAAAGAAGTGCGATACTTCCTAAAATCAGCAGTACCATAATCGCCCAATACCACATATGCATTATCACTCCTATCTGAATCTTAATCGTACTATATTTTTACGTTCTCGGCAAGCATAACATGTATCTTTTTGTCGAATTTTGTGATAAAATAAGTAGAAACTGAGAAAATAAGTGATTTTTAGAAGAGGTAATATCATGGAAAGAAATGAATTGTGCTGGTGCGGCAGCGGCAAGAAGTATAAGAAATGCCATATGCCGATTGAAGAAAAGATAATGATGCATGCTGAACGTGGTGAGATTGTTCCGACACGTAAGATTTTAAAAACTCCATTCCAGATTGAAAAGATCAGGAAAAGTGCTGAGCTTAATACAGCGATCCTGGATGAAGTAGCAAGACAGATCCACATTGGAATGAGCACACAGGAGATTGATGACATCGTATATCGTTTCACAAAAGAACACGGTGGTATCCCGGCTCCGCTCAATTATCAGGGATTCCCTAAGAGCGTGTGTACTTCTATTAATAATGAGATTTGTCACGGCATTCCGGATGAGAATATCATTCTGGAAGAGGGAGATATCATCAATGTTGATGTATCCACTATTCTTGACGGATATTTTTCTGATGCATCCCGTATGTTCAAGATGGGAAAAGTATCTGAACGTGCAGAGCGCATCGTCCGCGTCACAGAAGAGTGTGTGAAGCTTGGACTTGAGGCTGCGAAGCCTTGGGGACATTTAGGTGATATCGCAGATGCGATCAATACACATGCCCGTGCAAACGGATACTCTGTTGTAGAGGATATCGGCGGACACGGTGTCGGTCTGGAATTCCATGAAGATCCTTTTGTCAGCTATGTGACACCAAAGGGAAGTGAGATGCTTCTCGTTCCAGGTATGATGTTCACGATTGAGCCTATGATCAACGAAGGCAGCCCTGACTTCTTCGTAGATGAGGACAATGACTGGACTATTTATACAATGGATGATGGTCTTTCTGCCCAGATTGAGTACATGGTACTCATCACAGAGAATGGGGCAGAGGTTCTGACAAAATAATAATAGTAACAAATACGGGATGAGTAGATATTAAAACTGCTCATCCCGTATTTTTATTATTCTTGTATAATGCTCTTTCTTTATCTGCAAAATACCGTTCCACTTCTTACGGCATCAATCTCAATGCTTCTGCCGGCTTTAATACGATTGCTGAATGAGATCCCATATTCAGGACAATCTCTCCATCTTGTACAATATACTCGTCATATTCTGTCGTATAACCGTTTTCATAAGAGTAGATCAGTCGTTTCATCCGTCCTTCCATCTCTACACCCGCATACCATACCGGTACGGTCACTGTACGAAGTTCATCACTGTTATTCACAACAACGACAATCTGTTCATCTGCTTCAAATCTTCCATAGGCCAGCAGATTTTCATCCGAAGCCAATAGCTTGATAGAACCCTTTTTCAACGGCTTCTCTTCCTTGTGGATACGGATCACTTCTTTGTGGAATGCCTGAAGTTCTTTGTCTTCGTTCCCCCATGGGAAAGTTCTCCGGTTATCCGGATCGGTGAATCCACAAAGTCCTGCCTCATCACCATAATAAATCGTCGGCGCACCGATCCAGGTCATCTGCATAATAACCGCTTCTCGTAAGATTGCCTTATTCACATCCTTTTCAGCTGCTTCTGTTCCAAGCTGTGCCACACGTCCTGCCTTGTGGTTCGTACGTGTCAGGAAACGAGAATGGTCATGGTTTGAAAGTTCATTCATTGCCACCTGAAGAGATGGTGTCAGCATACTTGCCATAAAATGACGCATCGCTCCGACAAAGTTATCAGCATTTCCACACAGATCCGGACGATATTCATCACTATGCTTCTCCATACCGGTCAAAAACCAGGTCAGCGGTTCCATAAATGCGTCATAATTCATAACGCTGTCCCACTCATCTCCCTGAAGCCAATCCTGCGGATCTCCATAATGTTCTGCTAATATAATTGCATCCGGATTCGCATCCTTAACTTCCTTTCGGAATCGCTTCCAGAAGATATGGTTGTATTCATTACTGAATCCAAGATCCGCTGCAACATCAAGACGCCATCCGTCTACGTTATACGGCGGTGATACCCATTTTCTTCCGATATCCATAATGTACTGCTCAAGCTGTGGTGAATCCTCATAATCGAGCTTTGGCAATGTATCATGTCCCCACCAGCCATCATATGTTCCGTTGTAAGGCCAGAGCTCATTTCTCGCATCATGGAACAGGAAAAAGCTATTATATGGACTTTCTTTACTTACATATGCTCCCTTCGGATAATCCGGCTGCGGCTCATAGATACGTTCTCTGTCCATCCATTTGTTAAAAGAGCCACAATGATTGAATACACCATCCAGAATTACACGCATTCCACGCTTATGCATCTCTTCTACCAGTTTGATAAACAACTGATTACTTGCCTCAAGATTGCGGATATCTCCTGTGCGTTGCTGATACTTTGTCGCATGGATATTATCCTTTGCACCTGCCGGAAGTACTTCTCCGTCATCCACAACAATCTTTCCATAATGCGGATCTATGTAATCATAATCCTGAATATCATACTTATGATTCGACGGAGAAACAAACAACGGATTGAAGTAAATAACTTCAACTCCAAGATCCTGCAGATAATCCAGCTTATCTAAAACACCCTGTAAATCCCCGCCGTAAAAATTACGGATATCCATTGCCTCCGGTGCCTGATTCCAGTCCTTCACCTTGCGGCTTGGTGCCCCAATATAAATATATTCGTTATCCTCTACATCATTTGTCGGATCTCCATTATAAAAACGATCAACAAAGATCTGGTACATCACAGCACCTTTCGCCCACTCGGGTGTTTTAAATCCCGGCGAAATAATAAAATCATAATAGTTTTCTTTTTTCCCCGTTATTCCATACCTACTATAAAAACAGATTTCTGCTCCCTGCTTGATTTCAAAACAATATCTTAAGATATCCTCACCAAGCTGATACTCAATCTCGTAAAAGTCAAATTCACCGTTCGTACGTGTCTTCCACATAGGATACTCCTGTTCTCCGATGTGAAGTTTCACTTCGTCAACATCATTGTGTGCCGTACGAAATCGCAACACTACTTTTTCATTTATCTCAGGCTCTGCCGGACAGACATAATCACCTGTACCGTCACAAAACAGTGCTTCTCTATTCACCTGTTTAGCCTCCTTTAACTCAATTCTTAAAACTATTCTAAAATAGAACCAAAATACCCCCGGCCAACACGGGATCGCCCGCCGGCAGAGGGTATCTTATCCTAAATACATATAATAACTACTATCCTTCAACCTCACTGTCTGCAAACAGTGCTTCGAATTCACTTCTTGTTATCTTTTCCTTCTCAAGAAGCAGTTGTGCACACTTCTCGAGTACCGGATGATACTCCTGAATAAGTGTACGCGCTTTCAAATAACACTCATCAATAATACGTTTCACTTCTTCATCAATCGTTCCGGCCACTTTTTCGCCATACCCTCTTGATGTATGACCGAAATCACGTCCAATGAATACTTCATCGCTGTCATTATCATAATTGATCAGCCCCAGTCTTTCAGACATACCGAACTTCGTGATCATTGATTTTGCAATTGCTGTTGCCTGCTTGATATCCTGGGAAGCTCCCGTTGTGATATCATCAAAAATCTCTTCTTCTGCAACACGTCCGCCAAGGGAAACTGTAATTTCCTGAAGCATATGCCCCTTTGTATTGAACATATCATCCTTCTCCGGAAGCGGCATCGTATATCCGCCGGCTCCGCCTGTCGGAATGATAGATACGCTGTAAACCGGTCCTACATCCGGAAGCAGATGGAACAAGATCGCGTGTCCGGCTTCATGATAAGCTGTAATCCTGCGTTCTTTCTCAGAAACGATACGGCTCTTCTTCTCCGGACCGATTCCGACCTTCACAAATGCATGACGGATATCAGACTGCTGAATGTACACCCTGTTCTCCTTCGCTGCCAGAATTGCAGCCTCGTTGAGAAGATTCTCAAGATCTGCTCCTGAAAATCCTGCCGTTGTCTGGGCAATCTGCTTCAGATCCACATCATCTCCAAGCGGCTTATTTCTCGCATGAACTTTCAGGATCTCTTCTCTGCCCCCTACATCCGGACGTCCGACAAGGACATCACGGTCAAATCTTCCCGGTCTTAAGATTGCAGGATCCAGAATATCCTTACGGTTTGTCGCTGCCATTACGATAATGCCTTCATTTACACCAAATCCATCCATCTCTACAAGGAGCTGGTTCAGGGTCTGCTCACGCTCATCATGACCACCGCCAAGACCGCTTCCGCGGCGTCTTGCGACTGCATCGATCTCATCAATAAATATGATACATGGTGCGTTCTTCTTCGCATCCTGGAACAGATCACGGACACGGGAAGCACCCACACCAACAAACATCTCAACGAAATCTGAGCCCGAAATGCTGAAAAATGGTACTCCTGCCTCACCGGCTACAGCCTTTGCAAGAAGTGTCTTACCGGTTCCCGGAGGTCCTTCTAAAAGAACCCCTTTTGGGATACGTGCTCCAACCTGGATGTATTTCTTCGGATCTTTCAGAAAATCTACGATCTCCTCCAGTTCTTCCTTCTCTTCTCTCAATCCTGCAACATCACGAAATGTAACCTTGATCTCATTCTTCGTACTCATCTTTGCGCGGCTCTTTCCAAAGTTCATCGCCTTAGAATTTCCCCCGCCGTTCTGACGGCTCATCAGGAAAAAGATCAGAAATACTCCACCAAGTGTGATCAGCATCGGAACTACAACTGTTGTCAACATAGAATCCTTCGGTACATCCGAAAGCCTGTACTCCACCTGATTCTCTGTCAGAAGCTTCTCTACCTGCTCAACATCTGACACATTCACTTTCCTTGTATTACCATCATCTTTCAATGTAACAGAGACGGTTCCTGTCGGAACTGCACTGTTCTGATTGATGTAAACATCAGAAACATTTTTTCCCTGTACTGCAGAGACAAAGGAGGTATATGTCATCTCCTGCTGATGCATCTGAAGCTGGTTCGCCATCCACAGAACCACAACAAGGATCACAACAAAACTGATGATCGTTGCCCCACTCAGACCTCTGCTTTTTCTGTCATTATTCAATTTATTATTGCTTCCTTTCTATTCTGCGACTTCTACTACTCCGATGTATGGAAGATTTCTATACTTCTGTGCATAATCCAGTCCGTATCCAACTACGAACTCATCCGGAATCTCAAATCCTGTCCAGTCTACGTGCACATCTTTCACACGGCGGTCTGGTTTATCAAGCAATGTGCAAAGACGGAGACTTGCCGGCTTTCTCTGACGAAGTACGTCCATCAGATAATACAGTGTATTACCGGAATCAATGATATCCTCCACGATCAATACTTCCTTATTCTCAATAGACTCATCCAGATCTTTCGCAAGTCTTACAACACCACTGGATTTTGTTCCGTCTCCATAGCTTCCAACACACATAAAGTCCATAGATACCGGAACTGTAATTCTCTTTGCAAGTTCGCACATAAAGAATACTCCACCTTTCAGAACACAGATCAGATGGATCTGCTTTCCTTCATACTCTTTACTGATCTTTTCTCCGAGTTCACGAATTCTTGCATCTACTTCTTCCTCTGAAATTAACACTTTAATCTTCTCAGCCATTGTTCTATTCCTCCATAATCTTTATCTTAAGAATCTTTTTCGTCTGGTCTCCCACCTGGTAGTACGAACTCATCCTTCTGCCCGGAATCCATACGATGTGGCTTTCCTCTGCGATCAGAAGCTGTCTGTCCCGTTCTTCTTGCGGAATCTTCTCATCAATAAAGTAACTCTTCAGCTTCTTTTTCTTTCCTTCCCCATCAATTGTAAAATAATCTCCGGGTCGTCTGTATCTCACACAGAGACTGCTTTTTATTATATCATAATCAAAGCATTTCGTGTAGCTTTTTTGTGGTATCGCTTTTGCTGAATTCTTCTCATTTTCACCGCTGATTGTACAGCAGATTTTCAAATTTGTTCCCGGGATCTTTGTTTCTCCCGGAATCTGAAGCTGTAGAACAAAATTACTCTCTTCTTTTCTTTTCTCTTTCTGATGTACAGATGTAACTTTTTTATCACCTTTTGCAAGCAGAACTCCCTCATACATTCTTTTGGCTGTAACACTATACGGAAGATCGATCTGCCGTCCTGTCTGCCGTTCAAACAGTTGCAGTACCGCCAGGATATGCCTGCTTTCAATATCTTTCTGTGCCCCTGCCACTTCACTTACTGATCTTTGGATCAGTAATTTCTTTATCACAGGATCAAGGTGTTTCATTTCCTCTGCCTTGAGAAATATTTCTTTCCTGCTTTGAAGTCCGTCTGTCTGTTTTACACAGATATTCCATGCCTGATCTGTCTGTTTTTCCAGATATTCATAGATTTCTTCTGCCTGTTCACTGAGCTTCACAAAATGTTCTACCGTCCTTGTATTAACCTGTTCTTCTAATGTCGGAATTACATGATGACGAATCCGGTTCCTTGTGTATTCATCTTCCTGATTCGTTTCGTCAACACAATATCTGATATCACAATCTTTCAACCACTGTTCAATCTCTTCCCTGGACAATTCCAGAAGTGGGCGAATCCATTTTCCATACACTGGTCTTATCCCACACAATCCGCGAAGCCCGGTTCCTCTTGCCATGTTAAGAAGCATTGTTTCTGCATTGTCATTACTATGATGCGCTGTTGCAATCTTTGTCCCGCCCTGTTCTTTACAGAGTTGTTCAAATGCCTGTCTTCGCACATATCTGCCTGCTTCCTCCAATGATTCTTTCCGCTTTTTTGCAATTAATTCCACATTTTCATGAAATGCAAAAAAAGGAACCTGCATTTTATGACAAAGCATTTCCACATATGCCTCATCCTGTGCAGCCTCCTCCCCGCGCAGTTCATGATTCACATGGCAGACAAGCACCTGAAATCCCAGCTTTTCCTGCAATGAACAAAGTGCCATCAGCAGACATACAGAGTCTGCGCCACCCGATACACCTATGACAATCCTGTCCCCTTTTTCTATCATATGATATTGTCTGATATAGTTTTCAATCTTTTCTAATCTTTTATCCATCATACCTCAACTATACGTTAACGGTTACTTCTATGTCAATGACTACTTTCTGCATTTCCACAAAGCTGCAACCAAAACTGACATATCATCCTCCGGTTCTTTTCCTGTCCAGTTAAGTACCTGCTGTAAAATGTGTCTGGCCAGTTCCTTTGGGTTTCGTATTTCCGTTCCTTTTATGATTGTTTCAAGAAGGAAGTCCTGCTCTCCTACCGGAAGTGCATCCAGCACTCCATCTGTCAGCATGATTACATACGTTCCATCCGTCAACTGCCGTTTCACTGAATCTATTTCAAGTGAATTCATCACTCCGATCGGAAGGCTTGTCGATGTCAGATGCTCAATCTGATCCTTTCTTCGGATAAAAGTTGAGGATGCGCCTGCCTTGATCAATTCACATTCCCCTGTATACAGATCAAACACTGTAAGGTCGATCGTAGAGTAATGGATTTCTTCTCTTCCGCAGACCAGTGTTGTATTGATCATCTGGATCGCAGTCTTTTCCGGAAATCCCGCTTCCAGAAGTTCTTCGAGAAGTTCTATCACAAGTGTGCTTTCCCGACAGGCAGCCTGCCCACATCCCATGCCATCTGACAATGCAACTCCCCTTTTACCACCCGGAAGATCCATCATCGTAAAACTGTCCCCTGAAATATTACTGCAGCCTTTTCCGATTCTTGCTATTCCGGATATTGTGTAATAGGATGGTCCTTCTCGGAAGACCACTGTTGTATAATCCGCTCCGATCAACTGCGCCCCTTCTTTTCCCGGAATCAATCTTCTTCCTGTCAGATTACTCAGAATCCCTGCCAGACTTTTTACCGGAATCTTTTCCGCTTTCCAGGTGCGCATCGTCAGATGCAATTCATATTTTCCCTCTCCATTCACAAGAAAATGCATGGAAAGTACACGTATTCCTTTTCTTTTTAATTGAGACAAGATCCGTTTCCCCAACCTTTCATCTGTAAATATGCTGTCTTCTAGATTTTTCGCCATATTTTGCAGCATATCTGCAAATAGATCAAGCTGGGCTGCACACCCTTCCCGGCTTCTTGCGATACGATTGATCCAGATCATATTTTGTCTTGCTTCGTGAAAACTATCAAGCATCCCCCGATAAAACCGCGGAGCCATAATGCATCGCTGCATCAGTTTTCTTTTTGTCTCTGCATCCAGTTCATTTCCATACTGATCTACTGCTGCAAGAATCTCGTATCCCATCTGATACATCTGAATATAGTTTTCCCCCCAGCACCAACTGTTTTTCTCACATTTTTCACACACTTCTTCTCTTACGCAGGCAAACATTTCATCAATCTCTTCTTCTGAAAATGTCTGCTTTTTTTCTTCTAATTTCAAAAATGTTTTCGCTAACTGTTTTAATGAAACTGCAAACTTATCAATCTGTTCCACATATAGACTACTATGTAATACCTGTCCATTTTCCATTTCCATCCCCCCTCGTTACTCAAACTGTGAAAAACACACTCCGCGAGTTTCTCAAGTTATCGCGACAGTCGCCAAGGTCTCGTGCAAGCACGAATTTTGGCTCGTTGTTTGCGTAAAAAGAAAAACTCCAGGAGAACTTTCTCTCCCGGAGTTATCTTTCGTAAAATTCTGTATCCGTCTTTCACTGACTTTGCAGATTCGATTACTATTCACTTGATTGGTTTAAATACGATTTCATTCGGATCAACAAGATTCAGCTTATCTTCTGCGATCTCTTTCATGTAATCATCTGTCTGTACATACTGCTCGTATTCTTTGATCTCTTCTGCTCTTGCCTGCTCACTTTTGATCTGTGTCTTCAGTTCTGCTTCCTGCTGTTTATACGCTGTATTCTTTGCATGAAGCTTTACTGCATTCACTCCCAGCACACCGGAAAGAAGACACAATACTGACAAAATCATAAGAACGCTTCTTTTGTACGGACTCGGACGTCTCTGCTTTGTATGGCTGCGCCGTCCAGTCACTCTTTTTTTCTTTGCCATCTAAAATTCACCCTAAAATAATACACTCTTAACGTTACCGGGAAATCAATCCTGCCTTCACTGACGGAGTCCCCCTATAAACTTCCCAATTATCAACATTCTATCTGTTTTTTCTAATAATTTCAAGGTTTTTCCTTGTTTTTTTGTGTATTTTTTCTCCAGACGAAATCAGTTTCTGAATAATGGCAACGCCAAATACAAGACCTAGTAGAAAATACCATCTGATACTACCATACGTAGTTGCATATATCTGTGAGAAAATATATGCACTCATAAATATCCAGTAGAACAGATCCTCGATTCCTTTCACCAGATTATTATGTATTATCATTTTCCTTAAGAAAATCAGGATCTCGTACCCAGCCCGGACATTCACACCTGTAAGACAGGCACAGAAGAAGACAAGCAGTTCATTTTTTATATTTAGCATCTTCTTTCTGCCTCACTTGAACATCTTTGTCCAAAAGCTTTCTTCCTGTTTCTTTGCCTGTGAAATATTAGAATATGAAACACTGTCTATTGTTCCCGACAAATCTACTTCTCCCTTTTCCACACTGAGACGGTTCACATGCAAGTCTGTTCCTTTTACTAACAGCATTCCCTGCTCTGTTTCCAGAAGAATCGCATTCAAATCAAAAGACAATACATCCAGAACACCTGTCACCATACTTGTCTTCCGGTTATTAACCACCAGCTTATGAGCCTTTACAGTCTTTTGCTGTTCCTCCATCCGCTGCACCTCCCTCTTCTCTGGCATACCCCACAGTATATTACTGGAACCAGATAACAGTTCCCTGTACTTTTCTATATATATGTCAGAGCTTTTCTACTTATTCCTGACAGATAAAGGTTTTATAGATGTGTCTTCAAAACTGCTTTATCGTATTATCGTACAATATACAGAAAGGCAGGGAATATCTCACTTTGTAAAATATTCCTTGCCTTTCTAAGATTACTGAAAACAATAACCATTGATCGACTTATAGATTCCTGTTGTCTGACAGACTTTACAGGTATTTGAATAAGTCCTTTGCTTCTTCTTTTTTTGTTGTCTCCTGTAGTTCAAGAACCTCAACCTTAACGGTTCTCGTTCCAAACTGAATCTCGATCACATCACCCGGCGTTACCTTCACAGATGCTTTCGCCGTCTTTCCATTCACCAGCACACGTCCTGCATCACAGGCCTCGTTTGCTACAGTTCTTCGCTTGATCAGACGGGAGACTTTTAAAAACTTATCCAGTCTCATATATTCTTCTACAAAATCCCCTGAACTAGTTGATAGCGTCCTTTAATGCTTTTCCAGCTTTGAATTTAGGAGCCTTGCAAGCTGCGATTGTCATAGTTTTTCCTGTCTGTGGGTTTCTTCCTTCTCTTGCTGCTCTCTCGCTTACTTCAAATGTACCAAATCCAACAAGCTGTACTTTATCTCCTGCTTTCAGCTGCTCTGTTACAACATCAACAAATGCCTTTAATGCTTTCTCGGAATCTTTCTTGGAAATCTCTGCCTTTTCAGCTACTGCTGCAATAAATTCTGTTTTGTTCATGGATTATGTCCTCCTTTATTGTACTCAAATACAATTCTATTCCTAATTTTATTTATTCAGGTTACAAGTCTGCACGATAACTTGCCTCAAACCCTTATGTACTGTTATAACGGTTTCCCTGTTGTTTGTCAAGATAAATCCACATTTTCCGCGGTTTGCGGAGCTTTTTTTATTCGAAGACCTCTCTCAAAAATACTTCTTTCTCCTTCGTCTGTTCTACTGCTGTCTGCAGCTTCTCTACACTCTTTTCCGGAAGCCATGCTTTATTTGATCTGGAATAAGCACTTGCTGTCTTCCAGAACTTTTCCGGATAGGCCAGGCGAAGGCAAAGATACTCTCTTTCATCTGGTTTTAATTGCCGTACGCTTTCATATGCTTCTAATATATTTTGTCCTGTTTTTTGTTTCCAATGGTATTTTTCCATTACTTTTCTCAAAAGGTAATATAAATCATCTACTTGTATTCCGATTCGCATCCGCTCAAAGTTTGTTATCACCTCATTTTCCGGAAGGATCATGACATTATGATAATTATAATCTCCATGAAGCATTTTCCTTTCCCGTATACTTCTTTCATATAGATTCTGGCAACCAGACCGCTCTATCTGCTCTGTCACCTTTTCTGCCTGCCATGCAATTTCTTCATAATGCTTCAGATAATAGGATTCGAATTCATTTTTTGCAACCCGTTTTCTGATAAATGACCGCACTTTTTTCATTTCCCTGTTACGACGTTTCATTTCTTCCAATGGATTTTTACTTAACAATGGTGACAACTTTGTCCAGTCCATTTTCTTTTCTTCACAAACTGACTGCTGTGTATTCTGTGGGATTTCCTGCACCTCTTCTTTCTGGAATTTCTGAAATATTTCTTTCTCCTGCAAGTCCGGCTCATACCACTGAAATCCCAGATGAAGCTCTCCCAGTTTTCTTGCTGCCCGGAAAATATCTTCCTCTCTCTTCAGATTGCACTCTTCCCCCGGATACCATTTTTTCATCAAATATCTTGTTCCATCTCTGGAATTCTGCACCAGATTCCCTTCTTTACTGAACACAGGTGTATCCACCAGATATCCCTGCTTTTCTAATCGGTTTAAAATAAGATACAATAAAGGGACGCGCCTCTCCGAGATCTTTGTCTCTTTCAGAAGCATCGTCCCTTCTTTTGTATCGCAATAAAATGCACCTCTGATCCGCCGGGTGCTATTCACTTCAAGTTCGTACTTTTCCAGTACTTCCATCTCATATTCTCTCATGGCTGCCCCCTGTCCCATTGACCTGGATTATTATTCTTTTCCAGTTACCAGACTTTTTACTGTCGGTTTTAACAGCAACCGACAACGATTTCTTTCTAATCTATGAAAAGGACAACCTGAGTATTCTCTTTTTCTTCCGGTATTTTCTACTTTTCTTTTTCCATTTTTTCTTTCACGTACTTACAGAGATTCTCTTTCGTGTTCCGTTCCGGATCATCCAGCACATATTCCAGCAGTTCACTGAGCATTGCACCGAGTTCGCGTCCCGGCTTCATCCCCAGTTCCATCAATTCTCTTCCGCTCACCGCAAGCTGTCGAAGAGTCACGCACTGATTCTCCATCAGGATCTGTTTGTAAAGATTTCTTATCTCTACGATATTTTCAATCTTTTCCCTTCTCATGTAAGTGCTCTGTGATTTTGCATCTGCAAGACGCACTGCGAGATAGTATGGGAATAATTCAACACCGATCCGATTCATTGCACGACGTACATTCGCCGGTGTTGCTTCCATCCGGTAATCATGATAGCAGACCAGCTTCGTTACAATGCGAATCGTCTCATTGTCAAATTTTAACCGCTTCAAAACTATACGGGCAATTTTCTCGCTTTCCAGAGCATGTCCTTTGAAATGATCGTTTCCTTTCTCATCTGTTGTCTTCATTGCCGGTTTTCCCATATCATGGAACAACATTGTAAGACGAAGGTATTTATCTCTCTTCACATGCTTCAATGTATGAAGTGTATGCTCTGCCACATCGTACTTATGATGTATTGTATTCTGTTTTACTCCTACCATGGCGTCCCATTCTGGAAGGACCACCTTTGTAATTCCAAGTTCACAGGCATCCTGAATGCGCTCCGGATGTGGAGACGTCAGAAGTTTCACAAGCTCTGTCTGAATACGTTCTGCACTAATATTCTTAAGGTTTGGTGCAAGCTCCTTCACTGCTTTGGCAGTATCAGGTTCAATCGGGAAATCCAGCTGTGCTGAGAAGCGTACCGCACGAAGGATACGAAGTGCATCTTCTGAAAATCTTTCCCTCGGATCTCCAACGCAACGGATCAGATGATGATTCAAATCCTGCATTCCACCAAACACATCTACCAGCCGGACATCATCATTATATGCCATCGCATTGATCGTAAAATCTCTTCTGCGAAGATCTTCTTCCAGACAATTGGTAAAGCGGACTTCCTTCGGATGACGGCTATCCTCATATGCACCGTCAATTCTATAAGTCGTCACCTCATAACTGTCTTTGCCAATCATTACTGTAACTGTTCCGTGTTCTATTCCTGTATCAACCGTCCGGCGAAATATTTCCTTGATTGCTTCTGGTTTTGCCGACGTTGTGATATCCCAGTCCTGCGGTTTTCTCGCCAAAATAGAATCTCTCACGCAGCCACCTACTGCAAATGCATCATATCCTGCAAGTTGCAGATTATTAATGATAAACAATACCTTCTTTGGTAATTCTATCTTCATTTACTACTTCCTTCCTATATTAGTAAAAGTTCCTTTTTCTCTCTATTAACAGATTAATATTATAACTGTTCTTTCTTGTTGTCTCAACTATTTTAGCACAGTTTTTCTTCTTTTATCAGCATAAATCAAAAGGATTTCCATGAATAGGCACCAACTCTTATTTAATAAACTATGAGAAACACGCTTTGCGAGTTTCTCAAGTTATCGCGACAGTCGCCAAGGTCTCGTGCAAGCACGGACTTTGGCTCGTTGTTCGCGTAGATAGAAAACAGGCAAACTCTCTTCTATTGAAAGTTTGCCTGCTCATAATAAAATTCGTTACTCCGTCTCTTTTAAAAATGTGCTGAATCTCACTCCGTCCTCTGCCGCATCTGCCAGATTCACACAGCTGTTTCCGATTCTTTCCACATTATGTAGAATCTCATTGAATGCAGCCGTAAGTCCTGCCTTACATTTTCCTTTGTGTACACGTTTAATATGTCCTTTTCTGATATCTCCGTCCATCTTGCGGATCTTTTCTTTCATCTTGACAAGATTTTCAGCCTCATTTGCCTCTTCGTTATTAACCATTTTCATGACCATGTTGTACATTTCACTGACAAGTTCCATGCTCTTCTGTATATCCTTTGATGCTTCTTGTGAGAACTGTACTCTTTCTTCTTTTGCACTCTTCTTGTCCTTTTTCACAAGCTTTTCTGTCTGCATGGAAACAGCGACATTTTTCGTAAGTTCACTGATTCTGTCAATATCGATCAATACATACTGAAGCTCTGCGGCTCTTGCTGCCTGCTGCTCTGTCATAACCCCAGCCGCTGCCATTTCTGCAAGATAATCTGTGATTTTTCCTGTAAGTTCAGCTGTCACTTCTCTGCTTTTTACAAATTCTTCAACAGAAGCACCATCTCCACTATCAATCTTTTCTGCTGCCTTTTTCAGCATCACGCCTACCTGCTCTCCGCAATTCATCAATTCTCTTACTGCAAGCTGTAATGCAACTGTCGGCTGACTGATCAGTTTGTTATCAAGAAATTTTGGCTGCACTGCATTGACTTCTTTCACTTCTCCGTCCGGGATCAGACGCATTACGATTTTCACCATAACTCCAACAAGCGGTACCCAGATCAGCGTCATCACAAGGTTGAAAAATGTATGCGTATTCGCAATCTGTCTTGAAATCACTTCAATCTCCGGTCCCTTAGGGGAAATATACTGGATAAACGCTGCCAGTGGTTTTACGAACCAGATAAACAGGAAGCATCCTGAAATATTAAAAATGCAGTGTGCAAGTGCTGTTCTCTTCGCATCCTTTGGCTGACCAATACTTGCGAGAAGTGCTGTAATCGTCGTTCCGATGTTATCACCAAAAAGAATCGGGATCGCACCTGCAAGACCGATGATACTTGTCACTCCATCAGCTCCCGGCTGAGCCGCAAAATTCTGGAGCACTGCGATTGTAGCACTGGAACTCTGTACTACAAGAGTCATTAATGCACCAACAGCAACTCCAAGAATCGGAATGTCTGCCACTTTGCCGATCAGTTCTGTGAAAATAGGGCTTGATGCTAATGGTTTCATAACTGTTCCCATCGTCTCAATTCCAAGGAACAGTAAACCGAACGCAAAAATCGTCATACCAATATTTTTTACACGTTCTGATTTAGAGATAAAATATACGATAAATCCAATAAAAATGATTGCATAAATGTAGTCACTTAACTTAAATGCAATCAGCTGTGCTGTCATTGTTGTACCGATATTGGCACCAAAAATAATAGAAATTGCCTGTGGCAGTGTCATCAGTCCTGCACTTACAAAACCAATCGCCATAACCGTCGTTGCACTTGAACTTTGCAGTACGGCTGTAACAAGCATTCCCGCAAGTGCTCCCATTACAGGATTTCTCGTTAAAAGTGACAGGATTTTCTTCATTTTTTCTCCTGCCGCTTTCTGAAGACATTCACTCATCATATTCATTCCATAGATAAAAACCGCCAGGCCACCAAGCAGCCCGAAAACAATCTGTATGTTTTCCTTCATTTTTCTTCCTCCAGATCCTCTCTCATGTCTGTTTTCAATTACAAATCACTGTCTTGCATCTGTTTTTCAAACGCAGTGCTTTTTTCTTCTTTACATATCCGAGATTATCATGGCTTTATAAAAAACTCTGTGAAGTTATGTTAAATCTATGTTAAATAGCGAAAATTTTATTAAAATCCCTTTTAAATAATGTTAAAACCAGGTTAGTTATCTATAACTTTCTTATTCTTTGCAGTCTTTCACTTCAAACGATAAACCGGACTGGTTTTCCACATTCGATATAGAAAAAAAGAGTGTTATCCACACACTTTACTGTTCATGTGTGAATAACACTCTAAAACTTCTTTATATTATTACAGTTCGCAGTTGTTTACTGTTCTTGGGAATGGAATGACGTCACGGATATTGGACATTCCTGTCAGATACATTACGCATCTCTCGAATCCAAGTCCGAATCCTGCATGTCTTGTAGAACCATATTTTCTCAGATCAAGGTAGAATCCATAATCTTCTTCCTTAAGTCCAAGTTCTTTCATTCTTCCAAGAAGCTTGTCATAATCATCCTCTCTCTGGCTTCCTCCGATGATTTCTCCGATTCCCGGTACAAGACAGTCTACAGCTGCTACTGTCTTACCATCTTCGTTCATCTTCATATAGAAAGCTTTGATTTCCTTCGGATAATCTGTAACGAATACAGGACGTTTGTATACCTGCTCTGTCAGATAGCGCTCATGCTCTGTCTGAAGGTCGCATCCCCAGGATACTTTATAATCAAACTTATCATTGTTCTTCTCAAGGATCTCTACTGCCTCTGTATATGTTACACGCGCAAAGTCAGAGTTCACTACATTATGAAGTCTGTCAAGAAGTCCTTTATCAACGAAAGAGTTGAAGAAGTTCATCTCTTCCGGTGCATTCTCAAGTACATAGTTGATCACATACTTCAACATAGCCTCAGCCAGTTCCATATCATCTTCAAGATCTGCAAATGCGATCTCCGGCTCGATCATCCAGAACTCTGCTGCATGTCTTGTTGTGTTAGAGTTCTCTGCGCGGAATGTCGGTCCAAATGTATAAATATTACGGAATGCCTGTGCATAAGTCTCTCCGTTAAGCTGACCACTTACTGTAAGGCTTGTCTCTTTTCCAAAGAAATCCTGTGTATAATCTACAGTTCCATCCTCATTCTTTGGAACATTATCCATATCCAGTGTTGTAACACGGAACATCTCTCCTGCACCCTCACAGTCACTTCCTGTGATCAGCGGAGTGTGCACATATACAAATCCTCTGTCCTGGAAGAACTGGTGAATCGCATATGCTGCCAGAGAACGAACTCTAAATACAGCCTGGAATGTGTTTGTTCTCGGACGGAGATGAGAAATTGTTCTAAGATACTCAAAGCTGTGACGCTTCTTCTGCAGTGGATAATCCGGTGCGGATGCTCCTTCGATCACAACCTCTTCTGCCTGGATCTCAAATGGCTGCTTAGCCTGTGGTGTTGCTACCAGTGTACCCTTAACAATGATTGCTGCCCCTACATTCAGCTTGGAAACTTCAGCGAAGTTCTCCATCTTATCATGATATACAATCTGTAATGTATCAAAATAAGATCCATCATTCAATACGATAAATCCGAATGTCTTAGAATCTCGAATGCTTCGAATCCAGCCCCCAACTGTTACCTCTTTGTCCAGATATGCCTCTCTGTTCTTAAATAACTCACGAATTGTTGTCAGTTCCATACCATTTACTCCTTCAAATAATTCTTCTATCTTTTTCTATTATCAAAATCTTCAAACAGATGCCTCCCGGCAGTCTTAACAGTTATTATAACACTCCAGGAGCGCAGAGTAAATAAGAAACAACTGATATCACTATGTATTTCATCTATTTTCTCAGTTTTTCCAGTTCTGCCCTCAACCGGATCAGTTCCTTTTCCGCCTCCTCAGCACGTTTTCTTTCAGCTTCCATCTCATCTTTTGTTCTCTGCATCTCTGTCTCCAGCGATTCTTTCTCCGCTTTCGTCTCCTGCATTTCTGCCTTCATTGTGAATGATGTCATCAAAAATGGCAAGGCAAATAAACGTGTACTCCTGTAAAAGGTTCAGTTCTATTCCTGAATCACTTTGTTGCTGAAACCGATGAATATAAATGTCCTTTGAAAAACTCTTGAAAACACTATTACTTTTTTCAAATAGAACTATCGTATATACTTTTTTTATGTCTCGATAATGAAACTTTTTTCCTAATTCTCTTCTTACTCTTTTATACTGTCTTAATAACATATCAGCCGAACAACATGCACTACGCTCCCCTGGAAAAAGATATCCGATAGTGTTTCTCCTTCTGTTTTTTATTCCCGGCCAGAAGTAGATATAGAATAATTTGATGCACTTGAAATTTCAATGTGTTTTTTGTTCGTAACTCATCTTTTTTGTTGATAAAATGAGGATATCTTTTTTCTACACAAAACAATATTTTTCTAAAATTTTCCAGGTGAATAACTTTATAAACATATTTTGCATAATTACTATTGCTTACGGATGCTTATAAACCGTACAAATAACTGTCCTAAAGCAATAAAAATCCCGAATTTTGTATCTATATATAAACATGCCTTTCCACTCTTGAAATCCAATATTTTCTAGTATAAAATATTCTCGTTAAATTCTTGACGAATAGCAATATAACAACGGCAGTTCTCTTACTGTGTTACCATTCACAGCAGGAGAGCTGCCGAATTACAAAAGAATAAGGAGTTATATCATGGACAATCATTTTAACACTCCCGCAGAAGTCATTGATCTGAGTATCAAGGCCTGCGAGAACAAAACCCGTCTTCCACTTGGAAAAATGATTCTGCTCGGCATCATGGCCGGTGCGTTTATTGCTTTCGGCGGTGCTACAAGCAGCACAGCAGCACACGCAGTAGAAAATGTTGGCGTAGCAAGAGCTCTTGCCGGATGTATCTTCCCTGTCGGACTGATGCTCATCGTATTTCTCGGCGGCGAACTTTTCACCGGAAACTGTCTGATCATCATGGATGTATTTGACAAACGTGTCACATGGGGCGGATTATTCCGAGATCTTTTCATCGTATTTTTCAGTAACCTGATCGGTGCTCTTTGCGTGGATCTGCTCATTGTATACAGTGGAAACCTGAACTACTCAGGCGGACTTCTCGGTGCTTATACAATCAAAGTTGCTGTTGGAAAGATCGCAATTTCACCACTGCAGGGAATCACTTCCGGAATCTTATGTAACATCCTGGTATGTCTTGCAGTACTGATGGCTACTTCCGCAAGAGATATTGCCGGTAAGGTATGGGCAATTTTCTTCCCAATCTGTGCCTTCGTAGTCGGCGGATTCGAACACTGCGTTGCCAATATGTTCTATATCCCGGCTGGTATCCTTGCTTCACTTAATCCGGCTTATGTTGCGAAAGCAGAAGAAGCTTACGGAATTACAGCTGAACAGATTGCAACACTGACACCACTTCACAGCCTTGCAAACTTTATTCCGGTTACACTTGGAAATATGCTCGGTGGTATGATCTTTGTCGGACTTCCGCTGTATCTGATTTATAAAAAGAACTGGGAAAATAAATAAGGACTGTTTTAAAGAAAAACTCATGTGAATCTCTTCTAACGAACTCACATGAGTTTTTTCTATCTCTGAGATTGTTGGCGTAGGTGCTCAAAAAAAGAACCTGAAACAAATCAGTTTCAGGTTCTTCAGAGGCGCAGACCGGATTTGAACCGGTGAATCAGGGTGTTGCAGACCCACGCCTTACCGCTTGGCTACTGCGCCGTATTTATTTAACTATTAAAGTATAGCAAAATACATGCAGTACGTCAATGGTGTTTTCTTTGATTTTTAACTTCATTATTCAACTTCTACAGGAATGAATGAAAATGTTGTCACATCAAACAATCCCATATCTGTCAGCTTAATCTCCGGAATTACTGCAAGTGACATAAAGCACAGTGTCATTACCGGCTCCACATCTCCACAGATTCCAAGTTCTTCATATGCTTTCTCGTGAATATCTGTCAGTTTCTGATCTACCCACTCACCACTCTGATCACTCATTAGTCCGGCAATCGGCATTGGCATGCTCTCGATCACTTTTCCTTCCTTCACAAGAACAATACCACCTTCCTGCTCGATCAGACTGTTCACGGCAAATTCCATCTCCTCATCATTAACTCCAACAACAATGATGTTATGAGAATCGTGAGCCACTGAAAGTGCTACAGCACCTTCTTTGATTCCGTATCCTTTCAGGAATCCACAAGCTACATTTCCTGTTCCCTGATGACGCTCAACAACAGCTACTTTTACAAGATCAACTCCTGGATTTCTTACGAACTCTCCATTTGCATCCAACTCAATCTCTGCTGTATCTTTCGCTGTTACAACTCCACCCGGAAGAATCTTGATTACATTTACTTTGTTTGATTTCAAATTCATTTTAAATTTCTCTTTGGAGAAATCTTTTACAATCACACTTCCCTTAACAGAAGAGATATCACATTTTTTGATCTCTGGCAGATATTTTCCTTCTTCTGCCACCAGCGTACCTTCTACAAATACACGGTTTACATGGAAATCTTTCAGATCATCCAGAAGAACAACATCCCCACGGTATCCCGGTGCAATTGCTCCTCTGTCTTTCAGGTCAAAGCATTCTGCTGCGTTAAGTGTTGCCATACGAATTGCTGTCACAGGATCAAGACCTTCCTCTACACAGATACGCAGATGATTATCAAGATGTCCTTCGTGAAGGATTGTCTTCGGCTGACGGTCATCAGAACAGAGCAGGCATCTTCTGCTGTTCTCTGCTGTCATTCCCTTGATCAGTGTGCGAAGATTGTGACATGCAGAACCCTGGCGGAGAAGAATGTACATTCCTCTTTCCAGACGGTCATTCATCTCTTCTACTGTAGAACATTCATGATCTGCTGCGATTCTTGCAGCGGCATATGCATTCAGCTCTTTTCCTGTGATTCCAGGTCCATGTCCATCAATAAATTTTCCTTCCTGTTTTGCTACAATGATCTTATCCAGATCACTGTCTGCCGCATTGATCACGCCCGGGAAATTCATGAATTCACCAAGTCCGGCAATTCCTTCTCTTGTGATCGGCTCTTTCATTGCTTCTGCATCGATCACCGCACCTGAATGCTCGAATGGTGTAGCCGGTACACAGGATGGCAGCTCATATTTCACATCAAGCACTGTGTTCTCAGCTGCTTTCATCATATAGTCCAGACCAGCGATTCCACATACATTTACGATCTCATGTGGGTCTGCCATAATTGTTGTTCCTCCATGTGGAACTAACAGGCGTCCAATCTCTTCAGGACTTACATAAGAAGATTCAATATGGATGTGGCTGTCGATAAATCCTGGCGCTGCATATCTTCCTTCTGCATCAATCACTTTCACGCCTTCATACTCACCGATACCTGCAATCTGATTACCTGAAAATGCAATGTCTCCTTCCTGGATCTTTCCTGAAAATACGTTTACAATCTTACAATTTTTAATCACCAGATCTGCCGGAATTCTTCCTGCAGCTGTATCAATAAGTTTCTTTAATTCCACCTTCATTGTTGCTACGTCTTTCACGTCAGAAGTCCTCCTCTTTATTTTTCATCTGAATCCTCTTTGCTTTTAAATGGAATCACTTCGCATTCATTTAAAGCTTCTTCGTCTTCGTCTGAATCTTCTTCGTCATCTTCTTCGTCATCTTCTTCCTCAAGAAAGCTTTTGATTTTTGATAAACAAATTTTGATTTTCCTGAACGAATTTTCACTCTTTACATCGGTTTCATCTTTCTCTGCATCCGGCACAAAATTCTCTGATGACTGTTCCTCTGTGTCCTCTGTAATCACAGGCATCGCGATTGTCTCACCCAAAGCTTCGGACTCTTCTGAGCTATCTCTGTTTTCGGTCACTGCCTCTGTTTCAGTCGCCGCATTTATTTCTGTAACTCCTTCTGTCTCAGCCGTTTCATTTATTTCAGATGTTACTTCTGTCTCAGCTTCTTCTGTAGTTGCATCTGTCGCAACTGCTCCTTCTGCTTCTGTAGTCAGATCTGCATCCGTCTCCTCTTCTGTTTCGTCCGCTCCATCAATTCCTTCTAACAGCGCATCAACTGTCTTCTCTTCCTCTGACACTTCTTCTGCCTCTGGCTTCGGTTCGCACGGCATCCCCACTGTAAAGCAGCTTCCGGATCCCAGGATACTTTCTGCATCCACCCATCCATCGTGTACTTCAGCAATCCATTTTACAACAGAAAGTCCCAGTCCAAAATGACCTTCTCCAGCACCTAAAGGATCTCCTCTGAAAAACCGATCCCATACGTGCGGCAGATCCGTCTCCGAAATTCCAATTCCCGCATCTGCAATCTTACAGGTAAATTCACTGCCTTTGCTTTCAACAACAACTTTGATCAGTCCAATCTCCCGGCTATAATCAATGGAATTCTCCAGCAGATTTAAC
The DNA here is from genome assembly GCF_020561005.1 of Mediterraneibacter sp. 210702-DFI.3.120. NCBI lineage: Bacteria > Bacillati > Bacillota > Clostridia > Lachnospirales > Lachnospiraceae > Mediterraneibacter > Mediterraneibacter sp. 210702-DFI.3.120. Next base: position 114,270 of record NZ_JAJCNG010000007.1, read on the forward strand.
AACATCTTCCGATAACAGTTCTCATCCACTTCTGCGTAAATCTCCGGTTCAATCTCATAGTCTATCTGCACCGGTTCATCTGCCTCCTGAAGTCTGCTGATCTGACCTTCTATAATTCCTGTTGTCAGTTCACTGATATTCATGCGTTTTTTATAAGCCGGCTGGCATCCCTGATCTGCCTTTGCAAAAAATGAGACTTCCTGAATAAAATCTGAAAGAATCTGTGCCTTCTTCTGCACCAGTTCAATCTGCCAGCGCTGACGCTGGGACAGTCGCCAGTCGCCAAGGCACCATGCGCTTCGTGTAAGGATCACACTGACCGGCATCCACATCTCCTGTACAACATTTTCTGCAAAATGTCCCTCCTCGCGCACATCCTCAAGTAATTCATTCAATGTCAGCTGCAGTCTCTCCAATTCCGCATCAGATTCTTCCAGTTCCAACTGTCTGGAGAAATCTTTTGTTCTACAGATTTCCGCCGCTGACTCTGCCATATCTGCAGTCCGTTTCAGAACCTCTCTTACCAGAAAGTATCCAATTGCAAGAGATGCGATGAAAACGATTGGAAGTACCACCTTCGCCATCGCTTTTGCTGACTGCGCATCTGTTCCACTTATCACTGTAGCAAGAAACAACGCAATGCCTGTTGCCACGAATATGCACCCTGTATATTTTAGTGTTAATTTTATTTTCAAAGATATTTTTTTCATTCGTACTCCTCCAATGGAATCTCTGACATTCCAAATTAGATTATAGCACATTTTAAAACAGTATGTTGTGAAATTCTTCTTAAATAAAAAGTTTTTATTATGCTTTTCCGCCTTGTATTTCTCTCTGATTTGCCCTATCCTAAAAAGTAAATATATCAGCAAAAAAAGATTTTTAAAACAATTTGAAAGAAGGAAATATCTATGAACAATTCAGTTTCTCAAGAACTATTAAAATTTCTTCAAAAGAGTCCCACAGCGTTTCATGCAGTTCAACAGATGAGATCAGAGCTTCTTGCAGTTGATTTTACTGAACTAAAGGAAAATCAGCGTTGGAATATAGAATGCGGCAAACACTATTTTGTTACACGAAATGACTCTTCCCTGATTGCGTTTACAATTCCGGAAAATGGTATTGACAAGATGCACATTCTGACAAGTCATAGTGATTCTCCGACCTTTAAGATCAAAGAGAATCCGGAGATCGAAGTGGAAAAACATTATGTGAAATTAAATGTAGAAAAATATGGTGGCATGCTCTGTGCACCCTGGTTTGACCGTCCGCTCTCTGTTGCCGGACGCGTTATAATAAAAGATAAGACAAACGGACAATTCACGAGCAAACTCGTCAATATTGACCGGGATCTTGTTATGATCCCGAATCTCGCGATTCACATGAACCGTGAGATCAATAGCGGTTACAACTACAACGCACAGAAAGATCTTCTTCCGCTTTATGGCTGTGGTTCTCCTAAAGGAACTTTTATGGAACAGATTGCTGAAGCTGCCGGGGTAGAAAAAGATGAAATTCTCGGTCATGATCTATTCCTTTATAACCGACAGGAAGGTTCCATCTGGGGGGCTTCTGAGGAATTCATTTCCAGCGGCAGACTTGATGACCTGCAGTGTGCCTTCGCATCACTTCAAGGTTTTCTTTCCGGTGAGAAAAAAGAATGTATGGCTGTACACTGTGTTCTGGATAATGAAGAAGTTGGAAGCGGTACGAAACAGGGCGCCGCATCCACGTTCCTTTTTGACACACTGATCCGTGTTCACGAAGCACTTGGATATGATGGAGAAGATTATCGTGTCCATCTTGCAGACAGCTTTATGATCTCTGCGGATAATGCTCATGCGGTTCATCCAAACTATACAGAGAAAGCAGATCCGACAAACCGTCCTTACCTGAACGAAGGAATCGTGTTGAAATTCAATGCAAACCAGAAGTACTGTACGGACGCCGTATCTGCTGCCATGTTCCGCGACCTATGTAAGCGGGCAGATGTTCCGGTTCAGACATTTACAAACCGTTCTGATATGGCCGGTGGCTCTACCCTTGGAAATATTTCCAACACTCAGGTTGCGCTCAATACCGTTGACATTGGACTTCCGCAGTTGGCAATGCATTCCCCTTATGAGACTGCAGGTGTGAAAGATACTGAGTATCTGGTACGAGCTGCAAAAGAATTCTTCTGCTAGTAAAAGAAGGAGCAGGGATTTCATTATGACGAAATCCCCGCTCTTTATTTTTTACAAATGCTTTTTCAGCGCATCTACATAATAAGACGCATAACGACTGAAAATAATATTTTTCTTTTTAATAATACCGATCCTCATCGTTTTATCAACATCTAATGGCTTCGCTATAATACTGCTTCCATTTAATTTCTGGTCGATCACACCACTGCTTACTGTGAATCCGTTTAATCCGATCACCAGGTTAAATAAGGTCGCCCTGTCTCTCACCTGTATACTCTTCGGGAAATCAAGCATACTTATAAATTCCTCTGAAAAATAAAACGAATTATTATTTCCCTGTTCATAGACAAGATACGGATATGGTCGTAAATCTTCCATGGAAATCATTTCTTTTTCTGCCAGTGGATGATCTTTACAGATAAATACATGCGGTTCTGCGACAAACATTTCCTCAAATTTCAACTGATTATTCTTTATCAGCTTCAGAATCACATCTTCATTGTGTTCCGAAAGGTAAAGAACCCCTATCTCACTTTTTCCGCTTGCCACATCTTCAATGATCTCGCCCGTCTGTGTCTCTCTTATAATAAAACTATACTGGTCTGCATCATATTCTTTGATCAGATCAACAAAAGCATTTACCGCAAACGAATAATGCTGGCAAGACACAGAAAACTTTGGTGTCCTTCTCTCTCCATTTCCAAAATGTTCTTTCATATTGTCAGCCTGCTCTAAGAGCATCCTTGCAAAGGACAATAGCTCTTCGCCTTCTCTTGTAACAGTAACGCCTTTGTTAGACCTTGTAAATGCAGTCACTCCCATCTCTTTTTCAAGATTATGAATTGCTGCACTAAGCGACGGCTGTGAAATAAAAAGCTTTTCTGCAGCCTCCGTAATATTCCCACAATCCGCAACCGTAACTAAATAGGTTAATTGCTGTAATGTCATGTTCGCTCACTCCTTATTGAAACTGATATCCGGGCTTATCATAAAAGTATTCCCCATAACCATCTTGAGACAAATGGCTGTAAGAAAAACATAATAACACCTACTGAACCACAGATCAAATAAAAATCATTAATTTTTGAATCTGATAAAGTTCGCTTTGTAAAGTTTTCGGTTACAAAACGCACAGTAAAGTAGCCGATCAAAGTACCGATGCTATTTGTAATGATATCATCTATATCAGTTGCTCTGCCAGTAAAAAGTTGAGAAATCTCAATAAAAGACGTTGCAACAATTCCGGCCAGGGCAACACTTTTTATACTTCTGAACTCTTTCCATAACATTGGTAAAAAGAAACCAAACGGAACGAACAAGAGTACGTTCAAACACGCATTAACAAAATCTGACAACATATAAATAAATGGAATCAGATTCACTGTAAACTCCGTTTGCAACATCGTGATATTCGGAAATCCCACTAATGCTAATACTACTGCCAGATAAAATCCAAAGATCATATAAACCATCGTTCGTTTCCAGCTCTGAAAGAAAAACTTCTCATATATACCCCAAAGCGGAATTATAAAAACTGCTGCTGCAACAAGTTCGATCAGGGCGTTGTATATTCTACTCATTTTTTCCTCCATGAATTGTATTTTACACAACTCATAGTCTATCATATCCGGCCTGGTTACAGTAGATTTAGACTTCTTAATTAAGTTTAATTTTTCATTAAGATAAAAACTATATATAGGACACAAAATTATAGAACCACAAAGCAACATATGATATACTAGCAATGTTACCGCCTCCTATACTGGTACAGAACGGAGGTGTTCACCATGGATTTAGCATTATCTTTTATTGTCGCTGTTGCGGCTGGTGTAGTTTGCCACTACATCATCAAATGGTTAGATGGCGACAAATAGCCGGTAACTAGCCTGTGGATTCAAACCTTTCCACACAAGAATTAGGAATAGAAAAACCCTCGGATGGCACTCCGAGGGTTTTTCGTTGCTGTTCACTATGGAATAGCATTATCTTTTTGCCTACTGGCATTATAGCATATGCAATTTAACAATACAATATGCAATTTTAATAGAAAGTGGGTATGTCCTTGCTTTTCTTGTCTTTTCATGCTATACTATCACCCGTTACAAAACCCTAAAAAACCAAGGTCTTACAAGGGTTTCGCCGATTTCCGGCGTAAGGTCATATACTTACTGTATATGCCTTCCGCGGCATTCGTCAAATGTCCATGCAAGCATGGCCGCCTGACTCATTGCTGCGCGAAAATGAATCGAGTGTTCGTGACCTTCCACTCGTAAAACAAAACTAAAGGAGAACTGAATAATGAAAAACTCAAGTAACAAAGTGCTTTACCTGGCACAGGCAGCCATGATTGCTGCCATCTATGTCGTACTGACTGTTGTCGGTGCATCACTGGCTTTTGGAGAGGTGCAGATCCGTTTTGCGGAAGCACTGACGATCCTCCCGGTATTTACTCCGGCTGCAATCCCTGGATTGTTTGTAGGATGCCTCATCGGAAACACACTTGGAGGTGCGATCCTGCCTGACATTATCTTCGGCAGCCTTGCAACACTGATTGGTGCCATCTTTACATGGTCTTTAAGAAACAAGAGCAAATTCCTTGCCCCTGTTCCTCCGGTTGTTGCCAACATCATCGTGGTTCCATTTGTATTAAAATACGCTTATATGGTTCCACTTCCGATTCCTTTCATGATGCTGACAGTTGGTGTCGGAGAAGTGATTTCCGCCGGTGTGCTTGGTCTGATTCTTTACGGAGCACTTAACAAATATCGAGGAATTATCTTTAAAAAAGCTTTATAGATTTTTCTTATGTAACAAAGGGAGTGGCCATGTGAATAATTTCGTTTCACATAGCCACTCCCCTTTTCTAAGATGGGATTTTCATATTATCATCACGGTTTTGGCGTACCACAGAATTCACAGAATGCTCCGGTATTCTCTGCTCCACACTGACATATCCATGTACCGCCTGTCTGCGGCTGTGCGTTAGCATTCATATTCTGGTTCATTCCCATGTTTCCATTCTGCACGTTGCCATTCATATTCTGCATTCCATTGTTCATCCCCATATTTCCATACTGGGCTGTGCCGTTCATGTTCTGCATTCCATTATTCATTCCCATATTTCCATACTGGGCTGTGCCGTTCATGTTCTGCATTCCATTATTCATTC